>NYTO01000115.1 GCA_002683535.1 SAR116 cluster bacterium | reverse complement strand
GATCTGCTGTGTCCCGTGATAGAGACCCGTTGTATCACCAAGCCCGCCTGTTTGCCACCGCCAACACAGTCGGGCTTGGTGATACGACGGGTCTCTATCACGGAACACAGCAGATCAACCAGGGCCAGATGGACCGCTGGTCAATTGTCTCGACCCTGAATTACCTGCCGCATGATGACGAGGTAGGCATTGTTGCGGCAAAGCTGCCGAAATATGACAATGCCGAAGGGCGCGAACAGCTTGCCGGCATGGTGCGAATGGCCGATCTGACCCGCAAGGGTTTCATGTCAGGTGATCTGTCGACCGTTATGTCACCACGTACGGTGATTACATGGGCTGAAAACAACATGATCTTCAATGATCTCACGACCGCCTTCCGGTTGAGCTTCCTGAATAAATGTGACGAGGTGGAACGGCCAACGGTTGCCGAATATTATCAACGTTGCTTTGGTATTGATCTGCCGGAAGCCCCAGTTCGCCAAACTGGCAACAGCTAGACGTTCCCATGGCGAATGATGATGCCAACCACCTGTTTCTGAAGTCGACAGCCGCGACGATGCGCGCGCTGGCGGGCGGGGTCGAACATCAGGTCAGCTATGCCGGCACCGACACCCATGTCGGCAAGGATGATGTGCGTCTGCCAGCCCTGCCACCACGTGCCACCGCGCAGCAGCGGGCCAGCCTTCGCGGCGCTGCCGACGGCGCGGCCCTGTGGCTGGCACACCATGATCCGTCAACACATCGCCGCCTGTGTCCGTCACTGGANGGNGCGCGGGCAATTTTCGAATCGGCCGAGCGGGCGCGTGTTGAGGCAATCGGTGCAAATGACCTGAAAGGCGTTGGCACCAATCTTGAGGCNGCGCTGAACCAGCGCTATGAAAACCNCCAGATTGATGCCCCCGGACAGGCTGATGAGGCCGGCATTGCCGAGGTTGTGCGGCTGATGCTGCGTGAAAAACTGACCGGTGCACCACCACCCAGAAACCTGTCAATGGTGATGGATCTGTGGCGCCCATGGGTGAAAAGCCGGGCCGGCGATTTGCTGGATGAACTTGGCCAGTCGCTTGATGATCAGGAAAGTTTTGCCGAACTGTCACGCCGCCTCATCGGCGCGCTGGAGACAGATCTGGGAGATTCTGCATCCGATCAGGATGAGTCCGAAGATGAGGGTGATGACAGCCAGGATGATGGTGACGCCGAGAGTGACCAGAATGGGGAACAATCGGCGGTCGGCGANGACCAGAGCGANGGCGAGGACAGCCAGTCGATGGAAGATGCCGGTGATGGCGGTGCCAGCGATGATTCTGAGATGGTCGAGGCTGATGGCACCGAAGATGGCATGGCAGACGGCGAGTCCCCGCATTCCGACATGGACGGCCAGCCACAGAATCGCNGCAATACTGAAGATGCCTACCGCGTTTACGATACCCGATTTGATGAAATTGTACCNGCTGCCGAACTTTGTGATGACGAAGAGCTGGACCGGCTGCGCCTTATGCTCGACCGGCATATGGAAAATGTCGTCAGCATTGTCGGCAAGCTTGCCAACCGGCTGCAGCGCAAGCTGATGGCGCATCAGAACCGGTCATGGGATTTCGATCTGGAAGAAGGCATTCTTGATGCCGGCCGNCTGCACCGCGTTGTCACCCAGCCGCTCAGCCCGCTGTCCTACAAGATGGAACAGGACACAAAATTCCGCGACACAGTGGTGACCNTGCTGCTGGACAATTCCGGTTCGATGCGCGGTCGGCCGATCACCATCGCTGCAGTGACCGCCGATATCCTGGCACGTACGCTGGAACGCTGCGGCGTGAAGGTGGAAATTCTGGGCTTTACCACACGCGCATGGAAGGGCGGGCAGTCACGCGAGGCATGGCAGCAGGCCGGCAAGCCGGCGCAGCCCGGCCGGCTTAACGATCTGCGGCATATTATTTACAAGCCGGCAGATGCCCCATGGCGGCGCGCCCGCAAATCGCTGGGCCTGATGCTGCGTGAAGGCATTCTGAAAGANAATATTGATGGCGAAGCGCTGATGTGGGCGCATGAAAGACTGCTGGCCCGTACCGAGGACCGGCGGATCATGCTGGTCATTTCCGACGGCGCGCCAGTCGATGATTCGACGTTGTCAGTCAACAGCGGCAGCTATCTTGAAAAGCATCTGCGTGAGGTGATCGGCTATATCGAGACCCGTTCGCCGGTCGAGTTGCTGGCCATCGGCATCGGCCATGACGTCACCCGCTATTACCGGCGCGCCGTGACAATTACCGATGTGGACCAGCTGGGGGGGGCGGTTGTCGGTCAGCTGACCGATTTGTTTGATGAGGATGCCAACAGACGCAACCGCGTTGCCTGATCATCCTGTCGCCCGACCATCCTGTCTGATGATTCNAGCCATNCNGTCTGNTGACTTTGTATCGCCAGCTGGCTCACATGAAAAAACCCCGCCATCGGGCGGGGTCTTGTCGTAACCTGGACGGCTGGTCTGCCGCAGGTCACATCTGGTTCAGCTGCCTTGGCAGCCTTCAATCCAGCAGATCTTTATCAGCGTTCNATCTTATTCAGCGTTTTGGGCGGCCATGATCTGGCGCTTCAGCTGCTGTGCCTCGACAGCCAGTTCAGCATTNCGTGCCTGCATCAAGAACGCATCCAGACCACCATGCTTTTCAATGGTNCGCATNGCGCTTGTTGACANNCGCAGACTGACNNNNCNNCCNAGNNCNTCGCTNTGNATGNTNGCNNNCTGNANATTGGGNAGGAANCGNCGGCGCGTNCGNTTGTTCGCNTGGCTGACATTNTTGCCNGACATGACGGTCTTNCCNGTGATNTGACAGCGTTTNGCCATNATGGTGGCTCCCCTGTGTCTGATAATTCATGTGTTCGTTCTGGTACGACCAGTGCGCCGGACGCGCTGTGCCGCTTTACGAATGAAGCGTGGGTATAGGCCAGTGCCCCTGACAGGTCAAGCCTGTTTTGGCCGCAAACCGGGGAATGGCCCCGGTTTGCGGTTTAGCGAAAAATTAAACCTTTAGGTCTATTCTGCATCAATCGAAAGGATAGGTAGGCCACATGAAAAACCGACAGACCGTTGCCCATACACCAGATTATCGCCAAGGCAGCACCCCGCGCCCAAACCCGGCCTCAGCCGGACGACGCATGAAACGAAATGTCCGCGTTGGCGATCGCCGGACCACCATCGTGCTGGAGGCATATGTATGGGACTGCATCGATTCGATGCTGCAGCGCGAGAACGTAACTCTGGATGCCTTTTGCAACATGATTGAAGGTGTCCGCCGCAGTTCAAGCATGGCCTCGTCAGCGAGGTTGATTGTGCTTGCCTATTTCAGGCTTCTGCAACAAATCAATACACCGCACTTTGTTGATCCCGATATCGTCAACAAGCAGCAAAGCGGTACGCTTGAATCACCGCCGCCACCAACAGGCCCGTTGCCTGTTCTTCAGCTTGCTATCAGGCGTTTTGCGCAAGACGAAGCGCATGGTCGATAGCGGCGCCGGAAGTGGTCATCTGTCCTGTCGCAGCCCCCACTGACGGACAACCATCGGCCTGCAGCAATGCATCAAGCTCGCGGATGACCCTGGCTGGCGCATCCGGCCCCTGAAGCGCGAGTGCGGTGTAAAGCTGGACAAGACTGGCACCGGCCAGGATTTTGGCATAGGCCTGTGCGCCGCTGGATACGCCCCCGGCACCAATCAGCACCGGTCCCTTGTCGCCAAGGTAGCGGCGCATCATGCCCAGCACATTGGTCGACATGGCAAACAGCGGCGCGCCTGACAGGCCGCCCTGTTCCTTGCGATGCGCTGATTGCAGGCTGTCTGGCCGCGATATCGTGGTGTTGGTGGCGATCAGCCCGTCAATCCGGTCGGCAACAGCACGCGCGCAAATCGCCTCGATATCCGCTTCTTCCAGATCAGGTGCCAGCTTGATGAACATCGGCCGCTGGCAATCAGCATCGGCAAGCCCGGCACGGCCTGCCTTGATCAAGGCCTGCAGATTCGCGTCAGTCTGCAAGTCACGCAGACCGGGTGTGTTCGGTGACGAGATGTTGAGCGTGATATAGTCAGCATAGGGGGCAAGACAGGCAACGGCGCGGCGATAGTCCTCGGTCGGGGTCTTGCTTGTCTTGTTGGCTCCGACATTGATCCCCAGCACACCCGGCAGGTCTTTCATCATCTGCAGGTTGCGCGCGGCTGCCGTCATGCCCGCGCTGTTGAATCCATAGCGGTTGATGACCGCCCTGTCCTCTAGCAAACGAAACACCCGCGGGCGGGCATTACCCGGTTGTGCATGCGGGGTGATCGTCCCGACCTCGACATGTCCGAAGCCCAGCTGCATCGCACCGGCGGCGCAGGCCGCATCCTTGTCAAATCCGGCAGCCAGACCAAGCGGGTTGCTGAAATTTAACCCGGCAAGACGCACCGGCATTTCGGGAAGCACAGGGGCCGGGCCAATGCCGCGATGCAGCGTGGCAACAGCGGCCCGGTGCGCCGCTTCGGGGGGCAGCAGACGTGCTGCGGCGGTGGCCAGTCGCCAGATCAAGTTCCGGCCTCACCATCCGCCAGCCCGCCATCAAGTGCCTTGCGCATCAACGCAACAGACTGCGCACGTCCATACAGCGCAAAAAACGATCCCATGCGTGGACCTTCTGACTGGCCAAGCAGCACCTCATAGAGACACTGGAACCAGCTGCGCAGATTTTCATATCCTGCCGCCTTGCCTGTGGCATAGACAGCCGACTGAATCGCCTCTGCATCGGCATCCGGGTCCAGCCCTTCAATCGCCTCTATCAGGGCGGCGATATGCGCCGCTTCATCGGTTTCAGGCTGGCGGTAGGTTTTATTGGGCCGCACCCGGTCCTGATAGTAATTCACCGCATAACCGATCATCCGGTCCAGTTCGGGGTGTGTTTGCGGGCTGACCCCCGGCACATAGTCGCTGACATAGCGCCAGACGATATCGGGTGTTTCAGCAAGACAGACAGAGGCCAGATTCAGCAACAGTGAATAGCTGACAGGCAGGCTGTCGGCAGACGGCACGGCACCATGGATATGCCATGCCGGGTTTTCCAGCACGTCTTCCAGGGGCTGGTCACTCGCCTTGACGCGATGCGCGTAATATTCATCGACTGTCTTCGGAATGACATCAAAATGCAGGCGCTTGGCGCGTCTTGGCTGTGCATACATGAACAGTGACAGCGATTCCGGGCTGCCATAACGAAGCCATTCCTCGACGCTTAGCCCATTGCCCTTTGACTTGGATATCTTTTCACCTGCCGCATCAAGGAACAGCTCGTATGAAATGCCGATTGGCGGATTTCCGCCAAGGGCACGACAGATTTTCGAGGACTGACGCACCGAATCGATCAAATCCTTGCCAGCCATTTCGTAATCGACGCCCAGCACAAACCAGCGCATGGCCCAGTCGGCCTTCCATTGCAGCTTGCACGCGCCACCCAGAATCGAGGATTCAGTCTCGGCCCCCGTTTCAGGGTGCAGATAGGTGATGGCATCACGGTCGGGATGGGTGGCGACAACCTTGGCCTGCAGCACCTGTCCACTGTCCGGACAAACCGGAAAGAACGGGCTGTAGGTCTCGCGGCGTTCCG
>NYTO01000114.1 GCA_002683535.1 SAR116 cluster bacterium | reverse complement strand
GTCTGGGGCTTGCCACGTCAGAGGTTGAAGCGTTGCGCACCGATCATGGCATGTATGTGGTTGGGGACAGCCGGATCAATATTGCCGGGCTGTCTGGTGGCCGGCATGAACCGTTTGCCAATGCCGTTACGGCTGTTCTGGCAGGCTGAGGCCCCGGCGGAATGGCACTCGGCGGAATGACTCCCGGCAGGATGGTCCATAGATGACAGATAATCGTATCAGGACCGGCGGACAATTGTTGATGGACAGTCTTGTCGGGCTTGGGGCCAGCAAGGCGTTTGGCGTTCCCGGGGAATCCTATCTGGCTGTTCTTGATGCCATGGTCGATCATGCCAACAGCTTTGATCTTGTGCTGTGTCGGCAAGAGGGCGGCGCTGCCTATATGGCGGCGGGGTGGGCCAAGCTGACAGGTCAGCCGGGCCTGTGTTTTGTCACCCGTGGGCCGGGCGCAACAAACGCGGCTGTCGGCATTCACACCGCGATGCAGGATTCGCTGCCGATGATCCTGTTTGTCGGGCAGGTAGGCACCGACGTGATGGGGCGCGAGGCGTTTCAGGAAGTTGATTATCCGGCCTTCTTCGGCCCGCTGGCAAAATGGGCGGTGCAGATCGATCATGTCGAACGTGTGCCTGAAATTATAAGCCGTGCCTGGACTGTGGCGTTAAGCGGCAGGCCGGGTCCGGTGGTTGTCGCGCTGCCGGAAGATATGCTGGTGGCAACCAGTACGGCCGAACCCTGCCTTGCCGTCACCATTCCGGAACCTGCGCCGGTTGCTGCCGATATCAGCGCGCTTGGGGATCTGCTGGCAGAATCGGTGCGACCGGTGGTGATTGTTGGCGGTACCCGCTGGCAGGAAGACAGCGCGCGGGCAATTGAACGCTTTGCGGTGGCAAACGAAATTCCGGTTGTTGCTGCCTTTCGCTTTCACGACATTATCGACAATCACTGTGCGGCCTATGCGGGCGACGCGGGTGTCGGGATGAACGCATCAATGAAAACGCTGCTGCGTGATGCGGATCTGATTATCGCGTTGAACATCCGCTTTGGCGAAGCCACCACCGACGGCTATACGCTGTTTGATGCGCCGAAAATGACAGCAAAACTTGTTCACAGTCATGCTTCGGACGATGAAATCGGCAAGATATATGTGGCCGACCTGCCGTTGCATGCCGGACCCAACCGTATGGCCGCAGCGCTTGGTGATATGGTGGCAGATCGCCCGCCGGGCCGGGCCGGATGGTATGCCGATGCACGCACTGCCTATCTTGAATCACTGGTGCCGCCAGCGCAGCCCGGTGACGTCGATATGGGCATCATCACGGCACAGATTCAGGCGCGGTTGCCTGAGGATGCCATCATCACCCATGGGGCTGGCAATTTCTCGATCTGGGCCAACAAATTCATGCAATATGGCCGTGACCAGCGGCTGTTGGGGCCACAAAGCGGGTCGATGGGGTTCGGGCTGCCGGCAGCGCTGGCGGCCAAGGCGCATGATGGCGGCCGATTTGTGCTGTGTTTTGCTGGCGATGGTGATTTCCAGATGAATGGTGCCGAACTTGGTACCGCCCTGCAGGCAGGGCTGCATCCGGTCATCCTGATCCTGAACAACAGCAGCTATGGTACCATCCGCATGCATCAGGAACGGGCCTATCCGGCACGTGTATCGGGAACCGAGATCGTCAATCCTGACTATGTTGCGCTGGCAGGTGCCTATGGGTTTCACGGCGAACGCGTCACCCGTACCGATGAATTCGCGGCTGCGTTTGAACGGGCGCTGGACGCGACAACTGGCGCGATTGTCGAGATCGTGGTCGATACCGAGGCAATTGCCCCGCGCACCACAATCAGTGCCTTGCGGGAAGCGGCAACATAACCGGTCATCCGGTGCATGCCGGTCCGGAAAAGACAATTGCAGAGACGAAAACCCCGGGCAATGAATCCGCTGAGGATTGTCCCGGGGCGGCTTTTGCGCGTGACAAGTCTGTGCCGGCGGGTCACTCTGTTCCCCATAAAACATCTGATTGAGCCATCTGATTTTGCGAGGAGTATTCGTCCATGACAGCGCTTGATGTGAATTTNGTGCGCGCGCAGTTTCCTGCCTTTGCCGAGCCGAGCCTTGATGGTCAGGCATTTTTCGAAAATGCTGGNGGCTCCTATACCTGTGGTCANGTNATCGACAGGCTTCACCGTTTTTATACACAGCGAAAAGTTCAGCCCTATGGCAGCTATGCGGTNTCGCAGCTTGGCGGNGCTGAAATGGACGAAGCGCGGACCCGTCTTGCCGCAATGATGAATGTTGAAACTGACGAGNTGAGTTTCGGTCCGTCGACCAGCCAGAACACATATGTGCTGGCGCATGCTTTTGCCGAAACGCTGTCACCCGGTGATGTCGTCATCGTCACCGACCAGGATCATGAGGCCAATAGCGGTGCATGGCGGCGTCTGGTGGCACGTGGCATGGAAGTACGCGAGTGGAAAATCAATCATGAGACGGGGCAGCTGGAGACAGATACGCTGGCAGACCTTCTGGATGAAAAGGTAAAGCTTGTCTGCTTCCCGCATTGTTCAAACATCATCGGGCAGGAAAACCCGGTGGCCGAGATTGTTGCGATGGCACATGCCGCGGGCGCAGTCACATGTGTTGATGGTGTCAGCATGGCACCGCACGGTTTTGCTGATGTTGGTGCGCTTGGTGCGGATATCTATCTCTTTTCCAGCTATAAAACCTTTGGTCCGCATCAGGGCGTCATGGTTGTGCGACGGGCACTTGCCGACAGGCTGGCCAATCAGGCGCATTTCTTCAATGCTGGTGCGCGCACCAAAAGATTGACTCCGGCAGGCCCTGACCATGCGCAGATCGCGGCATGCGCCGGCATGGCGGATTATGTTGATGCCCTGTATGCACATCATTTCGATGCCGATGCCAGTCCGGCCAAACGCACCGCAGCGGTCACCGCGATGCAGCGCCGTCACGAGACTGAAACACTGGCCCCGCTGCTGGATTTTCTGGCTGGTAGGGATGATGTTCGTGTTCTCGGCAATTCAGGAATCGGCAATGATGGGCGGCGTGTGCCGACGGTTGCCCTTGATACAAACAAACAGGCAAAAGGCGTTGCAGAGGCGTTGGCAAGCCATGGTGTCATGGCGGGTGCAGGTGATTTTTATGCCATGCGTACCATCGGTGCGATGGGCTGTGATAAGGACGCAGGCGTGCTGCGGCTCAGCTTTGTGCATTACACCAGTGATGCCGAGGTGGAAAAGCTGATGACAGCGCTTGATGCGACCTTATAGGCGGACCTCCTTGTCACCGGACAGTGTCGGATACTTTGGTGATGCTGATGCTGTCTCGAACGCGTGATCGAACCGGTACTGAAAATATGGCTGGTATCCGGCAGCCTGTAACCGTATCCTGCGGGCCGGTTCGCACGGTATCTC
Organism: SAR116 cluster bacterium; assembly: GCA_002683535.1. Classification (GTDB taxonomy): domain Bacteria; phylum Pseudomonadota; class Alphaproteobacteria; order Puniceispirillales; family Puniceispirillaceae; genus UBA8309. The sequence continues at coordinate 2,701 of NYTO01000114.1, read as the reverse complement.
GCGCATTTCCTCGATACGTTTCTTTGACATTTGCCGCAACTACCCCTCCGATGCCAAAGGCAAGGGAACAGAAGACGTGACTACAGATTTTGACACCGTTATAGATCGCCGCAACACGCATTCTTCCAAGTGGGATGACATTGAAAGCCGCTATGGCGTTGTGCATCCAGACCCGATCCCGCTATGGGTGGCAGATATGGAATTTCGGGCCCCGCAGGCTGTAACGGACATGCTGCGTGAGGCGGTTGATCACGGTGTGTTCGGTTATTACGGTGCCAGAGAATCCTTTTTTGAGGCGCAGGCCGGCTGGATGAAGCGCCGCCATGGCTGGGACATAGAGGCAGAGTGGAGCCTTGTATCGCATGGGCTGTTGAATGGCATAGCGGTGTTGTTGCAGTCTCTGTCAGCGCCCGGTGACGGGGTGATTGTGTTCTCGCCGGTCTATTACCAGTTCATGGAATTGATCCGGAAAAACAACAGACGGGTTGTTGCGTCCGAACTGGTGGTGCAGGACAACCGCTATCATATGGATCTGGATGCGTTGCAGCAGCAGCTGACAGGTGATGAAAAAATTCTTCTTCTGTGTTCGCCGCATAATCCGGGCGGGCGCATCTGGACGCCGGAAGAATTACGCGCGCTGGCGGATTTCTGTGTGCACAATGACATCATCATCTGCAGCGATGAAATTCACCATGACCTGATCATGCCGGGCCACAAGCATCATCTGATAGCCAAGGTTGCGCCCGATGTGGAAGACCGGCTGATTACGATGGCTGCCACCAGCAAAACCTTCAATATTGCCGGTATCGAGACTGGCAGCATGTTCATTTCAGACCGCAAGCTGCGCGAACGCATCATGCCGGTCTATAATGCCATGTCGATTTCGCCGAACCGGTTTGGCATGACGATGGCCGAGGCTGCCTATCGCGGCGGTGATCAATGGCTGGATGATCTGATGGTCTATCTTGACCGTAATCGCCGCCAGCTGAACGAGGCGATTGACGCTATCCCCGGCCTGTCGATGATGGATCTGGAATCCACCTATCTTGGCTGGGTTGATTTTTCAGGCACTGGCATGCCTGCCGACGAGGTGCTGAAACGCCTGCATGAAAAGGGTGTCGTGCCAAGTGTGGGCGGCACCTTTGGTATCGGCGGGGAAGACTATATCCGGATCAATATCGCCTGCCGCCATGCCATGCTTGATGACGCGATGGACCGCGTCACCGAGGCGTTTTCAGACCTTCAGTAAGCCGGAACTGGCTGATCAGGCAATTTTCACGGTGAAGTCGGCAATGCCGTCAACGCCGCCGGTCAGCACATCGCCGCGCTGGACCGCCCCGACGCCGGCCGGGGTTCCCATATAGATCACATCGCCCTGCTGCAGGGTATACATGGTCGAAAGATCGGCGATGATTTCCGGCACCGACCAGACCATCTGTGACAGGTCTGCATCCTGCTTTGTCTCGCCATTCTGTTCAAGATGGATACGGCCAGTGCCAAGCGACGGCACCTCTGTCATCAGGCGCAATGGCGTAACAACAGCAGATTGTTCAACATCTTTGGATGTGTCCCATGGACGGCGGGTTTCCTTGGCCTTGTTCTGCATGTCACGGCGCGTCATGTCGATGCCGGCGGCAGCGCCAAAAATATGTGACAGCGCATCTGCCTGGGCGATGTTCGTGCCACCGCTGTTCAGCGCAAAGACCAGTTCCATCTCATAATGGTAATTGTCGGTGCGCGGTGCATAGGCAATCTCACCCTCGGCCATGATCAGGGTTGTCGGGCTCTTGGTGAAATAGAACGGGGCCTCACGGTCAACAACGGTGCCCATCTCGGTGGCGTGTGCCTCATAATTGCGACCTACACAGAAAATCCGGTTTACCGGAAACAACTTGTCCGAACCGAAAACAGGAATTGTTGACGGGGCGGTTGGTTCAAAAAGATAGGCGGTCATGAAGCTGTCCTTTGCTGGAACGTACAGAAAATCAATGCCGCCACACTAGCCGAGCCACGGCCTGCAAGCAATGCCGGCTTGCGCTGTTGCTGCCGTCTTGTCTAACAGTGATTGACGGCGCGGCGGTGTCTCTGGCACGAAGGGAGTCCAAGGGGGTGCAGCACACGCATGATCCAGTTTATCTTCAAAGAGCATAACCAGAAAACGGCGTCGATCATCGTCTTTATCGGCTCGTCCATGTGGGGCATGCTTTGGATTCCCATGCATCTGACCGAGGCCATGGGTGTGCCACCAATCTGGGTGCATTTCTGGTTTGTTGCCATGCCGGCCCTGCCGCTCGGCTTTTTCTGCCTGAAGGCGATAAAGAGCGAACGCAAAAACTGGGTGATCTATCTGTCTGCGGGCATGTGTGTCGGTATTGCCTTTACGCTGTATTCGCTTGGGCTGCTTCTGGCTTCGGTCAGCAAGACAACAACCCTGTTCTATCTGACGCCTATCTGGTCAACACTTCTTGGCAGCGTGTTTCTGCGTGAACGCGCCGGTCTGCGGCGGTGGGGGGCGATCGGGCTTGCCCTTGTTGGATGTTGTCTTGTGATGCAGTTGAACCCGGTATCGATGCAGTTTGAAAAGCTGGATTTGCTGGGCTTAATGTCGGGCATCTTCTGGGCGGTTGGCATGGTGATACTGGGCCGCTATCCGGATGTTGATTTCAAGATCGCAACACTGTCGCAGTATCTGTGCGGCACG
>NYTO01000113.1 GCA_002683535.1 SAR116 cluster bacterium | reverse complement strand
AATCGCATGCCAAGCTCGGCCAGCTTCGGCGCAAGCCGGCGCGGCCCGCTGCTGTCATGCACCATCGCCAGATCAACGCTGCAGGTCAGATAGTCGCCAGCCCTTACGGCGGCGGCCCCACTGGCCCGGCTCAGGATTTTTTCAACGATCGTAGGCATGGCGGCAGGAAACCGATGTGATTGCAGTTGCGGCAGCTTGTCAGGTGACGGGGTGTTCCATTTCGGTGGCGTCGTCAGCTACTTTAGACTTAAATTATCGCAATTGTCCCGTTTAACAACTGCGAAAGTCATTCCATGCCTGTCGTCAACATTACCCTGATCAAAGGATATTCGGCTGACGCCCGTCGCCGTCTGTCTACCCATATGACGAATCTGGTGACCCAGTTCCTTGGTGCCATTTCTGAAGGCACCACGGTTATGGTCAATGAACTTGACCAGGCGTCTTACATGCGCGGCCATGAAAACAAGAATCCGGCACCGCCGCCACCGCCAGCTGCCGACCTTGTGCATGACTATCTGAACGCCATGCAGGCGCGTGATCTGCAGGCAGCAGGCGCGTTTCTTGATGACGGCTTCTGGATGGAATTTCCGGGCGCGGTACGGATGCACACCCTTGACGAGCTGATGGCNTGGTCAAAGCCGCGATATCGCAGTATCGGCAAGACGTTTGACGGGTTCAGCGAGGCTTTTACCGCGACGNAAACAATTGTTGTCTGTCATGGCACCCTGCATGGCGAATGGCCTGACGGCACGGCTTTTGAGGGCATACGGTTTGTCGACCGGTTTACGGTTGCCGGCGGCAAGATCACCAGCCAGATGGTGTGGAATGATCTTGCCGAGATGCGCGACAGCTGACCCGTTGCCGGCACCGNNCAAGGCGGGCTCAGAGCTTCGGATTTGTCAGGAATTCATCCAGAATGTCATCAGGTGGNTGAATGAAATCTGTNGTCCGGCTGACTTCCAGACCAAATGTNTGGCGCATCTCGATGGCAAGNTCGGTCATCCGCAGGGCCACTGGCAATCCGTTNAGCACGGGCGCNCCGGCGACGCGAAAGCCCTGTATCTGCGAAAACAGCAGCATCGGAATGCCGCCAGCCGGAATCAGCACGTCTACCCCGGCGGCCACCAGCGGTTCGGCNTGCCGGGCAAATTCATCGGCAACCTGNTGCAGACGATCNGGGTCATCAAAGGCGGCCAGGATCTGGCCCGGTTCGAATTCCAGTGCNTGGATGCCGGTCACCCGGTCCTGCAACCCGTATTTGCGAACCTGATGTTCATGCCCCGGAATGAAACGGGGATTGATCGTGATGATGCCGACTTTCTGTCCGTACTGGCAGGCGAACAGCATGCTGGATTCGCCAAGTGACATGACCGGNACCGAGGCAGCGGCGCGCGCCTCATACATCCCTGAATCCTGNAAATGCCCCATCAGATAGCCGTCATACCCTTCACGACTGGCGGTAATGGCATTGGCAATCGCCTCGCGTCCGCACCGATATTCAACCAGCGCATGNGCGTAGGAATCAAAGGGGTCGATGCCATGGAAGGCCAGTTCGGTGCCGGGGCGGGCCTGCGCTTTCAGAAAGCCTGACAACCGGTCCCAATAGNCGGGCGCGGCGTCGGCATTCACAAAGCTTTGATACCAGATTTTCATGTCTGTGATCCTTTCGGTGTGGCGCAGGTGATGCTGACGGGTTTGACCNGNCGGCNCCGGNCGTGANTGTTCGCCGGGTCCGGGTGCATCATGGGACGATCTTGGCCATTCGGCAATGCTGGTCAAAAGCTGTCAGCGGGTCAAATGCTTTGGATTAAATGCCTACACCAAATATTGCTGATGGAATTTACTTTTCGCAGGCGGTCATGCCACACTGCCGCCATGANAGTGCATNCCTATCAGGNNGAGACCGTTTTTTCGCGTTTTTCTGCAATGGCAAAGACACGTCCGTCGCATGTGTTTTTGCGCATTCTGCCAGAGGTCGCACGCGTCTATGGCTGCGCTGCTGGCGACATCACATATGGTGACATGGCGCGGCAGGTGGCGGCACGNAAAGCGNTTCTGGCCCAACGTGACCTGACGGGGCTGCGGGTCGGGCTGTTTCTGTTCAATACGCCGGATTTCTTTGTGAACTGGCTGGCGCTGAATGCGCTTGGCGTGTCGATTGTTCCGATCAATCCCGATCTGAAGCGGCGGGAGATNGAATATATTCTGNCCCATTCCGAAATGGTGATGATGATTGCCGCTCCGCAGGCACCGCAGATGCTGGCCGATACGTGCCAGACGCTTGGGCTGCCGATGATCGGCCCGCACGACAGGATGGATGACATGATCGGGCATATGGCGGCTGTCGCTGATCCCGCTGATCCCGGTGCTGGTATGGATGACGCCCCGGCCAGCTGCCGCGAAGCCGCGCTGCTTTATACCTCGGGCACTACCGGCCAGCCAAAGGGATGCCAGCTCGATCAGGTGTATTTTCTGGCNGCCGGTGACTGGTATGCGGACCTGTCTCCGCCGTTTGATCTGCGTCCCGGCAGCGAGGTGATGTTGACGCCGCTGCCGATGTTCCACATGAATGCGCTGGCCTATTCGGTGATGGCGATGATCACAACAGGCGGCACTCTGGTGCCGCTTGACAGNTTCCATCCGGATGGTTGGACNAAAGCCATGACGGACAGCCGGGCGACCATCGTGCATTATCTGGGCGTGATGCCCTCAATCCTGATGAAACGTCCGGCTGATGACGGGGACCGCGCCCACAAGGTGCGGTTTGGTTTTGGTGCCGGGGTGGACCGCAAGCTGCATGCTGATTTTGAAGCGCGGTTCGGCTTTCCNCTGGTCGAGGCGTGGGCGATGACCGAGACCGGGGCCGGAGTNTGTATTGCTGCNACCGGCACGGAACGCCATGTCGGCAACAATTGTTTCGGTACGCCAACACCTGATATGCAGACCCGCATTGTGGATGATGACGGGCATGATCTGCCCGATGGCACGGCGGGGGAATTGCTTGTCCGGCGGGCTGGTGCAAACCCGCAATTCGGGTTCTTTCGGGCGTATCTGAAGGATCCGGACGCCACCGCTGCCGCCTGGGCCGATGGCTGGTTTCATACAGGCGACATCGTGATGCGCAATGGTGATGGGTATTTNTTCTTCCGTGACCGGAAGAAGAATATTATTCGCCGGTCGGGNGAGAACATTGCCGCGCTGGAGGTTGAGACAGTGTTGATGCGTCATGCGGGTGCGGCGGCGCTGGCGGTCGGACCAGTGCCAGACCCGCTGCGCGAACAGGAGGTGGCCTGCCTTGTTGTACCGGCACCTGGAATCAGGGCCGAGGACCTGTTCGACCAGCTGTTTGCACTGGCAGAGGACGATTTGGCCTATTTCAAGGCGCCCGGCTGGTTTGCTGTGGTCGACAGTTTGCCACTGACCGGCACGCAAAAGCTGCAGCGGGGTGCGTTGCAGACGCAGCTTGTCCAGATGCTGGAGGGCGGTCAGCTGCATGATTTCAGGCATCGCAAATCGCGGCGCAACAGGGCGGCCGGGTAAGCCGATGTCGACCGGGTTCGAAGATATTGTCATTACCGCGCCAACCAGTGTGGCCTATACGCGCTTCTCGAACGAATCGGCGCATTGGTGGCTGCTGGCAGCATTGCGCGACATGCTGGCCGAGGCCGGTCTGCGCCCAGCTGACATTGACGGGCTGACCGTATCCAGCTTTACCCTGCATCCCGATAGCGCGGTCGGTTTCACCCAGCATGCCGGCCTGTCGCTTGGCTGGCTGGAACATCTGCCAATGGGTGGTGCGTCCGGGGTGATTGCCCTGCGCCGGGCGGCGCGCGCGATTCAGTCCGGTGATGCCAGTATCGTCGCCTGCCTGTCAGGCGACACCAACCAGCTGGACAGCTTCCGCCAGACCTTGTCGCGGTTTTCGCATTTTTCGAATGATGCTGCCTGGCCCTACGGGTCGGGCGGGGCAAACGGCTATTTTGCCCTGATCGCCGATTATTATATGCGCCGCTTTGGCATTGCGCGGGACACGTTCGGGCGGATTGCCGCCGCGCAGCGCAGCAATGCCCTGTCCTATCCGCACGCGCTGATGAAAACACCGCTGAGTGTAGACCAATATCTGGATGCACGGATGATNGCATCGCCGCTGGGNCTGTTTGATTGCGTGATGCCTTGCGCCGGTGCNGAATCATTTATGGTNATGNGGGCCGATACCGCTGACAGGCTGGGCCTGCCNGCAGTGCGCCCGCTTGCCATTATCGAACGGCATAACGGTTTNGCCGAGGATCCGGTGCAGTTTCGTGGTGGNTGGACATATNATCGGGACCAGCTGTGGCAGCGCGCNGGCTGTGCGCCNTCCGATATGGATTTCGTGCAGACCTATGATGACTATCCGGTCATCAGCCTGATGCAGCTGGAGGATCTGGGTTTCTTNGAAAAGGGTGCTGGCGATGAATTTATCGCTGGCCATGATCTGACCTGNGGCGGCAGTTTCCCGCATAATACCAGTGGCGGGCAGCTGTCGGTCGGGCAGGCCGGGGCNGCTGGNGGATTTCTGGGTATCGTCGAGGCGGTGCGACAATTGACGGGCCGCGCCATCGGGGCGGCGGTGCCGGATGCCCGGCGCGCGCTTGTGTCAGGTTTCGGCATGGTGAATTATGATCGCGGCGTCTGTTCAGCTGCGGTGGTTCTTGAGGCTGCGGACAGCAATGTGACAGCAGGCAGACACCCGACAACAGCTGATAGCGAGGCTGCCGCATGACCACTTCATTGCCGCCGCTTCCTGAACCGGTTCGCAAGGACCCGCAGAAAAAGACGCCAAGCGCCCTGATCCCGCCATTGGCCCGTAGCCGGCTGGGCCTGCGGCTCAGCGCCGAGGCAGCGCGTGGGCGGTTCCGCCTGCCGCATTGCAACGCCTGCGACAAGCCGATATGGCCGCCGCGCGAGGCCTGTCCGGCCTGTCTGTCGGCACTGCACTGGCGGGATGCCGATGCTGCCGGCACCCTGATTGCTGAAACCACACTGGAAACCAGCCCCGAGCTGTATTTTCGTGAACGGACGCCATGGCGTGTCGGCACTGTTGATCTGGCGGGCGGGGTGCCGGTGATGGCCCATCTTCACGCGCAGTGCCGGGTCGGCGACACGGTGACGCTGCGTCTGTTTCTGGACAAGGCTGACCGGGCCGTATTCATGGCCTTTAGTGATTTGGACAGCCCCGATCTGAGGGAGGATATTCAATTGCGCGAACTGACCAATGACCCGCGCCACCGGCGCGTGTTGATCACGGATGCCCGTACCCCGGCCGGGGTGGCGCTGGCAAGGGCCATGACAAAGGCCGGTGCCAAGCGGATTTTCGCCGGCATTGGTGATGCCTGGAAACGCGATGCCGCGATTGAGGCGCTGGAGGGGATGGAGACCGTCTCGACTGTTCCGCTGGACCTGACGGATACGCGTTCGGTTGAAGAACTGTGCGGCGAGATTGGCGGCAAGGTCGATATTCTTGTTCACAATGCCGAACAGGTGCGGCCCGGCGGGGTGATGGCCGGGCGCGGCATTGCCGATGCCAAGCAATTGCATGAAAAGCTGGTGTTCGGTTTCATGCGACTGGCCGAAAGCTTTGGCCCGGTGATGCGCAGCCGCGGTGCGGACGGGGTGAATGCGGCCACTGCCTGGGTCAATCTGCTGTCGGTCTATGCGCATGCCAACTGGCCTGCTTACGGCCAGCATTCGGCGGCACATGCCGCCACCTTGTCACTGGCGCAATGTCTGCGTGGTGAAATGCAGGGCAGCGGTGTGCGCGTGATGAATGCGTTTGCTGGGCCACTGGAACAGGACTGGCATGATCAGGTTTTGCCGCCAAAGGTGACAGCTGACAGACTGGCGCGCGAGATTGTGGGCGCGCTGCAGGGTGGGCAGCAGGATGTCTATATTGGCGATGTCGCACTTGATGTGGCCGAACGGTTCGAGGATGATGCCAAGCTGCTGGAAATGGAACTTGCAGGAGGTGGGCAATGAGCGGAGACAATGCAAAGGACCAGCCCGATGCCGCCACCCTTTTGGCTGGTCTTGCCGCCGGTCTGGCCAGCGCCGAGATCAGGATTGTTGATTTGACACACCGGTTGGACCCGGATTTTCCGATCATTGTCCTGCCACCCGAATTTGGCCAGTGCGCCCCGTTTCGCATGGAAGAAATCTCGCGTTATGATGCGCGGGGTCCGGCCTGGCATTGGTATAATATCTCGCTTGGCGAACATGCCGGCACGCATTTCGATGCGCCAATCCACTGGATCAGTGGCCGCGACCTGCCGAACAACACAACCGACACACTGCCCGTACAAAAGCTTGTCGGTCAGGTCTGCGTGATCGATTGCGAGGCTGAGTCAGATGCCGATGATGACTATGAGATGGGCGTCGACAAGATTGCGGCCTTCGAGGCTGAGCATGGTGAAATTCCAGCGCAAAGCTGGGTGTTGATGCGCACTGGCTGGTCGCGTCGGCGCGGCGCGGATTATATCAATCTGCGTGCAGACGGGGCGCATTCGCCCGGTCCCGATGCCGCGGCGGTCCGGTTCCTTGTCGAACAGCGTGACATTATCGGCTTTGGCACCGAAACGGTGGGCACGGATACCGGTCAGGCAGTACATGCCGACCCGCCCTATCCGGCACACTACATCCTGCATGGTGCTGGCAGATACGGGCTGCAATGTCTTGCCAATCTGGACCAGCTTCCGCCGACCGGGGCGGTGCTTGTGGCAGCACCGCTGAAAATCCGACAGGGTACGGGCAGTCCGTTACGGGTTCTGGCGCTCGTTCCCTAGGCGTGGTACCCAGATGGCTGCTCCTGAAGTAGCTTGCAAGCCCGTTGGGATTTCCAGTTTCAGTATTCTGCGCGGCAGAAAAAATCACTACTGGCAAACCAGATTAGCCTTGAAACAATCCATTTTATTGGCAAGGGTCAACGTTACGGCTTCTTACTTTGACCTTTATAGAAGGGGGATTACAATGATCAAAAAATTGGTTGCGGCTTCATCGGCAGCGGCACTTGCACTTACCTTTCAGGTTGGTGCTGCTTTTGCTGACGATGGTGCCAAACGCGGCGGCACGTTGATTTGGGCGGTGCAGAATACACCGCGTCACCTAAACCCTGCAGTTCAGTCTGGTATCGCAACAGGTGAGCCCGGAAATCAGCTGTTTGCAGCGCCTTTGCGGTATGATGAAGACTGGACACCGCAGCCTTAT
>NYTO01000112.1 GCA_002683535.1 SAR116 cluster bacterium | reverse complement strand
CACCCGATATCCAGAATATTGTCACCTGCCTGCAAGTCCAGCTTTGCGGCAAGACGTGCCAGCTTGTTGACCTGTGCATTGTCCAGCGACTCGTCCGGGTCATGAAAATAGGCACAGCTATACTGCCGCCACGGGTCCAGAAAGGTATCGAAAAGCGCGTCCGACAGATCGTAGTGATGCGCCACATTGCGCCGCGACTTTTGCGCGGGTTCCAGTGCCGCAACACGGCCAGAAAATTGACAATCGACAATGTGGTGCGCCCCGCCCAGTGTCGGGCCCAGCTTTCGCTGTTTGTCATTAACAGATCGACCAGCGAATCCAGACCATCGGCAGGCACGGTCAGTCGCCCATCCATATAGGCCTCGCCAAAGGCAAGGTCGGGAATCATGACAAGGCGCCACAGGGTGCGGCGATCATGGACATGAATGCTGGCCTGCGGACCGGGTGCCGGCCCGATCAGCGTAACTGGCGGCCGATCAGCAAGGCTTATACGCAAGGTGCCCTTGGCGATAAAAGTTCGGATAATTGTAAACGCAATCAAATCAAACATGGCAGCTACCACATCGGCTTATTTGCAGAACAGTTGAATCCGGATTTCTGTGACAAGTCCCTGTAACGTCGGATATTCTTAAACGTCGGATATTCTTAAACGTCGGATATTCTTAAACGTCGGATATTCCAAATGGTATTAGTTGGCGTGCATTTCGCAAGCCCGTCTAGATTAATCCGGCTTCACGATCTGGCGCAATGCCAGCCTGATGGCAATGCTGAAGGACAAATACCGGCCCGATGACCCGTTTATCCCCGCATCTGAATGCCAATTATGATCTGCCGGTGCCGCAGATCGATATGGCTGGTGGTGTGCCCCGTGCGCGGGCTTTTGATGACAGCTACTACAATGCCGATGACGGGCTTGCCGAAACGCGGCATGTCTTTCTGGATGGCAATGACCTGCCCGCCCGTATGGCGACAGCAGAACATCTGACGATTGCCGAGACTGGCTTTGGCACAGGTCTCAACCTGCTGGCAGTAATGGCGGTGATGAAACAGCATCCACATCTGCAGATCGATTATGTATCGCTGGAGGCGGCACCGCTGGATGCTGATATGATGGCTGCTACGCATGCGGCTTTTCCCGCTGTGGGGGATGAGGCATCGGCGCTGCGGGCTGCGCTGCCGCCGCGCTGGCCGGGCTATCATCTTGTTGCGCTGGCTGGCGGACGGATCAGCCTGCATCTGCATTATGGTGATGCTGCAGCGATACTGCCAACATTGGACATCACGGCCGATTGCTGGTTTTTGGACGGCTTTGCCCCGGCCCGAAATCCGTCATTATGGACGTCAGATGTACTGTCACAGATCGGCCGGTTGACCGCTGATGGTGGCAGTTTTGCCAGCTTTACAGCTGCCGGTGATGTGCGCCGGGGGCTGCAAGATGCCGGGTTTGATGTGTGCAAGGCAGCCGGTTTCGGGCGCAAGCGGGATATGATCAGGGGCATCAAGCGGCCTGCCACTGCTGCTGAGGGTTATGACTCGCAAAACCCCATATCCCCGCCAAATGCATCGCGACAAAAATACCCCGGCCGTATTGCCATCATCGGGGCGGGCATTGCTGGGGCGTCTGTGGCGGCCGGGCTGGCACGCCGCGGCGCAGAACCGCTGCTGATTGACAGCGCCAGTGCGCTTGCCAGTGCGGCGTCGGGTAACCGGGCGGCCCTGCAGAGCCCACGCCTGAGTGTTGATCACAATGCGATGAGCCGCCTGTCCGCATCCTGCCTGTCCTTTGCGGCGCGCACGGCAGATACCGCTGGTGCCACAATTGCGGCGGGTGTTCTGGCGATAGATGCGCCTGACCGGATGGCCGAACGCCACGCTGTGTTTCGTCACCAGTCATGGCCGGACAGTCTGGTGCGCGACGCCGGTACAATTCCGTCATCAGCCATGGGGCTGGATGGCGAGGTGCCGGGTATGTTCTTTGAATATGGCCGCGCCATTCAACCGTCCGTTCTGGTCGAGATGCTGGCAGCTCCCGCCGAATTTACGGGCGACTTTGCAGTGACCAGCATTGTCCGAACCGGTGAGGGGGTGACCCTGACAGCATATGACGGACGGCATTTGACGGCTGATGCCGTTGTTCTGGCCGGGGGGGCATCGGCAGGACTGCTGCTTCAGCAGATTGGCAGCGTCATGCCGGTTGAGGTGACGCGTGGACAGGTCAGTCATGTGCCTGCCACGCCGCAAAGTGCCGGGCTTGATGTGGGTGTCAGTTTTGGCGGCTATCTGACGCCGCCCGTGGATGGGCTGCACGAGCTTGGTGCCACTTTTTCACGAAACCTGGATGCGGCAAGCGATGATGCGGCGGCACATGCGCATAATTTCAATCTTCTTCCAGACGGGCTGCTGCCACATTTTGCGGCAGGTGGTATCGAGAATCTTGGGCTGCGCACCAGCTGTCGTGCCAGCCTCGCAGACCGGCGTCCCGCAATGGGCCGGGTGGAAGATGATATATGGATGCTTGGCGGGTTGGGTGCGCGCGGATTTACCCTTGCCCCGTTACTGGGTGACATGCTGGCGGCGGCCATACTGGGCCGGGCAATGCCGCTGGCGCGCGACCAGATGGCCGGTATAGATGTTGTGCGATACTTGCAGACGTGACCTGACTATTCAGTCAGGCCGGCAAGGTCGCGCGCATTGACCAGCTCGCCGTGATAGCTGCATTCATCCGACAGCAATTCCAGGAAAGCTGGCACAATGTCTTCCGGTGATGGCAGGCTGGCCGGGTCCTCACCCGGAAAGGCTGATGCGCGCATGCCGGTGGCCGTGCCGCCCGGGTTCAGCATATTGATCCGCAGTCCGGTCTGTTCGCTTTCTCCGGCCCAAGACCTGCCCACAGCTTCCAGTGCCGCTTTTGTGGCGGCGTAAGGTCCCCAGAACGGACGACTGCCAACCGCCGCGCCGGAGCTGACAAGAATGGCGCGTCCGGCGGCAGCAGCGCGCAACAATGGGTCAAGCGCCCTGATCATATGCCACTGGCCCGTCAGATTGACCGCGATCGATTCATCCCAGTTTTCCGGCGTCAGATGCGTCACCGGTGTCAGCGGGGCCAGCACAGCGGCATTGGCAACAAAGCCGTCAAGTCGCCCCCACCGTTCGTGGATCACCGATGCAAGGCGCGGCATTGCCGCATAATCTTTCATGTCCAGCTCGACAATGGTGGCAGTGCTGCCAGCACCGCGAATGGCGTCATCCACCTCTTCCAGTGCACCGGTTGTGCGCCCGGTGATGATCAGCTCGGCCCCGGCAGCTGCGGCTCCGATGGCAACAGCCCGTCCGATTCCGCGCGTGGCACCTGTCACCAGAACAAGTTTGCCGTCAAGATTGAAGGATTGGGATCTGGTCATCAGCGGCCGCTTCCGTGGGATACCTTGTTGGCGCTTAGCCCGGCAGCCAGCTGGATCGGGTATTCACCCGTAAAGCAGGCATCGCAGAACTGCGGGGCGTCAGGGTGACGCCTTGCATCGGCGATCGCCTGATACAGGCCGTCAACCGAGATAAATGACAGGCTGTCTGCACCAATTTCCCTGGCAATTTCGGCAACAGACATCTGCGCCGCAATCAGCTGGTCCTGGCTGGGCGTGTCGACACCATAGAAACAGGGGTGCGTTGTCGGCGGGCTGGCAATCCGCATATGCACTTCGGCTGCGCCAGCTTTGCGCATCATCGAGACAATCTTTCGTGATGTCGTGCCCCGCACAATCGAATCATCAACAAGAATGATCCGTTTGCCGTTGACTGCTGCCGGGTTGGCGTTGTGCTTCAGCTTGACTGAATCCGTCCTGTCTTTCTGGTTTGGCTGGATAAAGGTACGGCCGACATAATGGTTGCGGATAATGCCCAGATCAAACGGGATGCCGGATGTTTCGGCATAGCCAAGGGCGGCTGGCACACCCGAATCAGGTACCGGAATAACAAGATCGGCCTCGATACCGGATTCGCGGGCCAATTCGCCGCCAATGGATTTGCGGGCATGATAGACACCGCGCCCCTCAACCACTGAATCCGGACGTGAAAAGTAGATATATTCGAAGATGCAAAAGCGTGACGGCATCGCACTGAAGGGCGACAGGCTTTGCAGACCGTTCTTGTCGATGATCACCATCTCGCCGGGGGCCAGCTCGCGAACCGGTGTTGCGCCAACAATATCCAGCGCACAGGATTCGGATGCCAGCAGCCATGTGTCATCACGCTGACCAAGAATCAGAGGGCGCACACCGTAGGGGTCACGCACGCCGATCAGCATGTCATTGGCAACGCAGACCAGCGAATAGGCACCTTCAATCTGTTTCAGCGCATCAATCAGCCTGTCCGTCACACTTTCCTGATGTGAACGCGCCACCAGATGGACAATCACCTCGGTATCCGATGATGACTGGAACAGGCTTCCCGTTTCGATCAGCGATGCCCGCAGACGGGTGGCGTTCGTCAGATTGCCGTTATGCGCAAGCGCAAACCCACCAAAGGCCAGCTCTGACGAAAAGGGCTGGATTTCCATGTAAGGGTTCACGTTGCCGCTGGTTGAATAGCGGTTATGACCAATGGCCACATGCCCGCGAAGCCGGCGCATCTGGTCTGAATCGGCACCAAAATTTTCTCCGACATGGCCAAGCGCACGGTGTGCGTGAAAGGCGCTGCCATCATAGGTGACAATACCGGCCGCTTCCTGCCCGCGATGTTGCAGCGCATGCAGCCCCAGTGCTGTCAGAATGCTGGCTTCTTCACTGCCAAATACGCCAAAAACCCCGCATTCCTCGTGAAAGCGATCTGTATCGGACATATCGAACGGATTGGTCGAACCCAGTAAACCCATGCTTTCCACTTTCACTAGAACAAGCTGACAGAGACCACGCAACAGGCGTCCGCGGTCAATCGCCAGAGCTCGTTGGCGTAGTCTGGTTATTGGCAAATAATCCGGTCACGTCAAGCGCTCCAAAGGCCGCAAGGCAACATCATTCGTTGCCACCCTCATCGCCGCGCAGATCAAGCGAAGATGTGCCACCTTCAGCAGTGTCATCAGTCAAGGATGTCACCCCGGTATCCTCGACAATGTCGCCCGCCTCTTCAACGGTATCCTGGATGGTTGCAACCTCTGATGATGGCGGTGGCAGATTCTCGATCAGCATGTTGCGCATATCGCCCGGCAGCACACCGGCAAAAAGATGTGCGCCGCCACGCAATGCCGGCGTGATCTGCGCATCGGTGATGATATCGGCAAGGTTGTTTTCGCCTTCTGCCACCACAACAGAACCGGCATAGATGACCAGCACAATCACAAAGCCGCGGATGGCACCGAACAGAAAGCCCAGCCATCGGTCAAGGCTGCCAAGCCCGGCCTTGCTTAACCCCGGCGAGACGACGCTGGAAAAAAAGAACCACAGCACCACAGCGGCAATAAAGGGCAGTCCCCAGGCCAGTGCATCACTCAACCCCTTGATCTGGATCGCATCTTCCAGCGCGGGAGACAGGTAGGGTTCACACAGACGGGCTGCCAGAATCGAAATTGGCCATCCAGCCAGTCCCATGATTTCGCGCGTCAGCCCCCGTAAAGTCGCCAGCACGCCCGAGATCACCAGAATGATCAGAGCGGCAAAATCGATGATATTCAGCGCTGCTATATCGAAGGTCATGATGTTGGTCCGCCACGGTTTGATGGTCCGGCGTCAGGCGTCTTCATGATACACCGCCCATAATTTCGATCAACTCGGCAAGCGTCGCAGGCTGGCCGAGTGACAGTCCGGAAGGTGCCGCCAGCTTTTTTCGGGGGCGCGGCATAACGGCCATGTCAAAGCCCAGCTTGGCTGCTTCTTTCAGGCGGGCATCGGCCTGAGCAACCTGACGCAGTTCGGCAGATAGGGCAACCTCGCCAAAAAATACACAGCGCGGCGGGGCAGGGCGTCCGGTAACCGATGATATCAGGGCCGCGGCCACAGCAAGATCAGCTGCTGTCTCGGCAATTTTCAAACCGCCAGCCACATTCAGAAATATATCGCGGCCAGACAGCGGCACCCCGCATCGCGCCTCGAGCACGGCTGTCAGCATGGCGAGTCGGCTGCTGTCCCAGCCAACGACATTGCGGCGCGGTGATGCCAGTGTCGACGGGGCGACCAGCGCCTCGATCTCGACCAGTACGGGTCTGCTGCCCTCAATGCCAGCAAATACAACGGCACCGGTTACCTCGTCGCGGCGATCGGCAAGAAACAGCTCGGACGGGTTTGGCACTTCGCTCAGGCCGGTCTCCACCATCTCGAACACGCCAATCTCGTCGGTGGCACCAAAGCGGTTCTTCACCCCGCGCAGAATACGAAAATGGTGTGACCTGTCGCCTTCGAAATACAGCACGGTATCGACCATATGTTCGAGGACCCGCGGGCCGGCAATGGCACCATCCTTGGTCACATGGCCAACCACCAGCAAGGCCACATCATGCAGCTTGGCCGCACGGATCAGTTCCTGCGCCGTTGCCCGCACCTGGCTGACGGTGCCGGGCGCTGAATCAAGGGTCGACAGATACATCGTCTGAATGGAATCGATGACCACGATCTCGGGACCGTCTGGCCCACCGAGCGAGGCAGCGACATCACCGGCATTGGTGGTTGTGGCCAGATCAACGGCTGCATCTCCCAGCCCCAGACGCATTGCACGCATGCGCACCTGATCGGCGGATTCCTCACCCGAAATATAGGCGGTACGGTGGCCGCTGGCAGCAAGCCGGCAGACCAGCTGTAACAGCAAGGTGGATTTGCCGATGCCGGGGTCACCGCCGATCAGCGTCGCCGATCCGCGCACCAGCCCGCCACCTGCCACACGGTCAAATTCGGCAAGGCCGGTTTTCATCCGCGGCGGTGGGGCAACCGATTCTGACTGGGCAAGCGGTTGCATGTCGATACGCCGTCCCTTGGCCCTTTTGCCCGGTCCCGACGGCGTTTCGACCCGTTCCTCGACAAGCGTGTTCCACGCCCCGCAATGATCACAGCGCCCGGTCCATTTGCGATGGGCACCGCCGCATTGCTGGCAAATATAGGACACGGCCGGTTTTGCCATCAGCCGCCTCGTGCCGCGGCTTGGGCGGCAAGGGTCAGTGGGCCGTCAGCGTGGCCGTGAACAAACTGGTCAACTTCGGCAATACCGGTATTGTCCATCTGGCTGGCCGGACCATTCCAGATAATGACCCCGTTATGGACCATGGCGACTTTGTCGGCGATCCGCCGCACGGATGCCATGTCATGACTTATGGTAATCGCGGTGGCGCCCAACCGGCGTACAGAATCAATAATCAGCCGGTCGATGACCCCGCCGGTAATGGGGTCCAGCCCCGATGTGGGCTCGTCAAACAGCAGAATTTCAGGTTTGTCGGCAATGGCGCGCGCCAGGGCAACCCGCTTTTGCATGCCCCCCGACAATTCGGCGGGAAACTGGTCAATAACATGTGCTGCCAATCCCAGTTGGGTGATTGTCTCGGCGGCGATATCGCGCGCTGCATTCTTTGACATTTTTGTCTTCTGGCGCAGCCGNAACGTNACATTTTCCCAGATTGGCAGTGAATCAAACANCGCACCGAACTGAAAGGTCATGCCGAACCGCCGGCGTACAGCCTCCAGATCGGCGCGGCTGGCNCCCAGCAATTCCTGACCATCNACCGTGATTGATCCTGAATCAGCNGTCAGCAACCCCAGCAGGCATTTCAGCGTGACTGACTTGCCNCATCCCGACGTGCCAATGATTGCCAGCGATTCCTCGGCAGCAACTGTCAACGAGATGTCACGCAATACCTGTTTGTCACCAAACGCCTTGGCAACATGATCGAGGGCAATTTTGGGCGGGCTGCCGGGTGCGGAGTGTCTGGCCATCTGTCCTATCCGAAAAACAGTGCAGTGACGAAATAGTTGGCGATCAGGATCAGGATCGATGAAGACACCACCGCATTGGTGGTTGCACGTCCCACACCTTCCGCGCCGCGTCCTGAATGATAGCCGTGGTAACACCCCATCAGCGCGATCAGAAACCCGAAAACAGCGGCTTTGACCAGGCCAAGCGTAACATCTGCCACTTCCAGAAACTCTATCGTCCGCGCCAGATAGATCGACGCGTTGAAACCCAGCCGGTAGACACCGACAAGATAGCCGCCGAACACGCCGATAAGATCACCGACCAGCACAAGAAAAGGCAGACAGATGGTGCCGGCCAGCAGGCGTGGAGCCACCAGATACTGCATCGGGCGCGTGGACAGCGTGTCCAGCGCATCAATCTGGTCAGTCACCCGCATGGTGCCGATCTCGGCAGCCATCGATGCACCGATTCTGCCGGCGACCATTAGTCCCGCCAGCACCGGCCCCAATTCACGCGTTACTGACAGAACAACAACAGTTGCAACTGTGTCTTCGGCCGAAAAGCGGGCAAAGCCTGTATAGGATTGCAAGGCCAGAACCATACCTGAAAACAGCGTTGTCAACCCGACTACCGGCAAGGAAAAATAGCCGATATCAATGATCTGGCGCAGCATTTGGCGGAAATAGAATGGTGGCTGCACTGTCCAGCGCACGGCCGAAGCGGTAAAGATTGACAAGCGCCCTATCGCCGCCAGAAAGGCGAGGCTTGTTCGGCCGATATTCTGCAGAAATCCGATCATTTCCGTCCTGACGTTGGCACTGGGCACGGGCGAAGCCGTGCGGGCGGGTCAATTTATGCCCCGATTTGCCATGATTGGCCACTGAAAACACGATTTCTGCAAGGCCTATGTCGGCAGATACAGCCGCCGCGGCCTGTGGCCAAGTTGTGTCAGGATTTCATATCCGATGGTGCCGGCATCATCCGCCATGCGCGCCAGATGATAGCCATCGCCCAGCACAGTGGCGGTGTCGGCGGTCTGCAGTCTGGCGGCAGGGATATCGGTTGCATCCACCGTGATGCTGTCCATCGAGACACGGCCTATCACCGGTGCCTCATGACCGGCAATAACAACAGCGGCGCGGTTGCCAAGCGCGCGCATATAGCCGTCAGCATAGCCGACACCAATAATGGCGACGCGCGAATCACGCTTCAGAACATGCGTCCCGTTATAGCCGACAGCCTCACCGGCCTTGGCATCTCTGATCTGCAATATCCGTGCGTCCCAGCGTATAGCGGGCATCAGATGGCCAGCCTGTTCTGCCTGCTGGCGGCTTGCCCCAATGCCGGCTGGATGAAGGCCGTATAGCGCTATGCCTGGGCGGGTCATATCAAAATGAAAGGCCGGTCCGCGCAATGTGCCGCCGCTGTTTGCAAGGCTGCTGGCAATGTCCGGAAAGGCGGCGCGAAGGGCAGTGAAGGCTTGCAGCTGGGCTTCGTTTGCCGGATCACAGTCATCTTCTGCGGCGCTCAGATGGCTCATCAGCCAGCGCGGCGACAACCCGTCTACAAGCGCGTTGCCTTCTGCCACCTGTATGGCCAGCCACGCTGCTTCTTTTTCATCAAGCCCAAGGCGGGACATGCCGGTATCGACATGCAGTGCCGCCGCAATCTTCGCGCCTCGTTGGCGTGCCATCTTGCCAAGCCGTTCCAGCTGTTCACGGGTGTTGATGACCGGCGTGATGTCGTGGGCCAGCATTTCATCTTCCTGACCGGGATGACAGCCGCCAAGAATCAACACGGCGCAGCTGTCATGCCCGCTGTCACGCAAGGCGCCGCGCAAGGTTATGGCTTCATCGAGCGACATCACAAAAAATGTCCGGCAACCGGCATCGGCCAGGTGCGGTGCCAATTGTGATGCGCCCAACCCGTAACCATCGGCCTTGACCACGGCAGCTGTTTCGGTTGTCGGTGATGAAAGCGATGCAAGATAGCGCCAGTTTGCAACCACTGCCTGCGGGCTGATGGTGATGATGCTGTCGGCGTGGCCCAGGTCGGATATTGTGGCAGCTGGCAATTCTGGCTTGTTGGCAGGCATTGGACTGGCGAACCTAAAAACCGTCGGGAAGGGTGCTTGGGTCCGTCAGGTCGCTGAAATGGGTGAAGCGCTTTTCAAAATGCAGATTGATTGTTCCGGTCGGTCCATGGCGCTGCTTGCCGACGATGATCTCGGCCTTGTTTTCAGCAGCCTGCAGCCGGGCCATATAGGTTTCATTCTTGACGTTGAACTGTTCTTCGCTTTCACGCGGATCACGCTCGGGCTCTTTCTTGCTGAGGTAATATTCCTCACGATAGACGAATAGCACAACATCGGCATCCTGCTCGATTGATCCGGACTCGCGAAGGTCGGCCAGGGTGGGGCGCTTGTCTTCGCGCTGTTCAACCGCACGCGACAACTGTGACAGCGCCAATACCGGCACATCCAGCTCTTTGGCAATGGCCTTCAGTGACCGGCTGATATTCGAGATTTCCTGCACACGGTTTTCTGGCCGCACGCCAAGCTGCGGCATCAGCAGTTGCAGATAATCGACGATGATCAGGCCAAGGCCGGTTGTACGCTTCAGACGGCGGGCACGGCTTGCCACCTGTGACACAGACAGTGACGGCGTATCGTCAATGAAAAACGGGGCAGCAGACATGCTGTTGCTGGCCTCGACCAGACGGTCGAAGTCATCGGACGTCAACTGGCCCTGCCTGATGCTGCTTGAATCGATCTGTGCGCGTTCGCTCATAATCCGCGTGCCAAGCTGCTCTGCCGACATTTCCAGAGAGAAAAAGGCCACCGGTGCCGCCTTTTCGCCGGTACGCGTTGTCGTGGCAATGTGAAAGCCAATGTTGGTTGCCAGCGCGGACTTGCCCATCGCCGGACGACCAGCAAGGATCAGCAAGTCGGATTTGTGAAGGCCGCCAAGCAGATTGTTGAGGTCGGTCAGACCGGTGCTCGCCCCCGACAATTTGCCTTCAGAACGCCGTGCGATATCGGCCTGATTGATGGTTGCTGCCACAACGCTTTCGAAATCGCGCAGCCCGGCACCGGCTTCACCGGTTTCGGCAAGCTGGAACAATTTTGATTCGGCTGTTTCAATCAGCGTCGATGCGGGCAGATCAACTTTCGGATGGCTGGCGTCCTGGATGACATCATCGCCAATACGAATCAACTCGCGCCGCAGATGCGTCTCATAGATTGTCAGCGCGTAATCCGATGACTGTGACAGGCTGATCACACCGTCGGCAAGCTCGCCGAGATATTCCTCGATATTGCCGCTGCCGGGATCATCAGTGCCGCTGAAAAAGCTTTTCAGTGTGACGGGATTCGCCAGCTGTCCCCGGTCTATCAGGCGCAGCATGGTAGAAAAAATGCGGCCATGCAGCGGGTCATAGAAATGATCGGCCCGCAGACGGTCGTCAATGCGTTCCATTACCCCGTTATCAAGCAGCAATGCGCCAAGCAGGTTTTGTTCGGCTGGCAAATTGCTGGGCATCTGCCGCGCCGCTACGCCGGCAAGTGCATCCGATGTGTTCGGGAAGGTTTCGATATTGCTGGGTTCTTCGGCCATGAGAAGGACGGTAGCAAATTGCGGCTGCAAGTACCCCATGTTAATGCTGTGGGATGCGGGGATAAGTCATAAAAAAGGGCAAAAAAAAGCCGGGGCGAACCCCGGCTTTCCTGATCTGTATGGTGGACTGGCCCTGATTGACAATCAGGCCTGTCCGGATATCGAACCTAGCTTTCCTCGCCCTCACCGGCGACAGCATCTTCAGATGCAGCCTCTTCGCCAGCAGGCTCTTCAGATGCAGTGTCTTCAACCGGGGCTTCATCGGCGGCCGTTTCCTGCGGTGCCGAGTCCGGATATCTGTCATCCTCGTCGTCATCGATCATGCCGGTTACAGCCACA
>NYTO01000111.1 GCA_002683535.1 SAR116 cluster bacterium | reverse complement strand
GGGATTGATGCTGTATCTGACCAACCCCAAACCTGTACTTTTTTTCGGGACACTGTTTTCGATCGGTGTTCCCGCAGGAACCGGAGCGTCTGATCTGGCCCTTGTTGTTCTTGTCGTTGGGCTGTGCAACGCAACCATCTTCATTGCCTATGCGCTGCTGTTTTCCAACACGGTGCTGGCACGGCTCTATGCCGGTGCCAGACGTTGGTTCGAATCGGTCTTTGCGCTGCTTTTCGGTATCGCCGGCGTGAAAATCCTCACCTTCAAGCTGACACAATGACAACGGATTCGATGGCGGCGGATGGCTGACGGCCCGTCTCTGGCCTGACCCGATATGCCAGAACGTGACAAAGAGGTGAAAACTGCACCGTTATTATAGCGCTAAACGCAAAAAACCCTTAACAATCTTACCCTTGTTTGCAAGATGCTGAACGGTCCAAACTGGACAGGAACATGACACGAATATACGCGGCAACCGAATTGCTGCGGACAGGAATGCCAAATGAAAGTCGGATGCCCAAAAGAACTGCTGGCTGATGAAAAGCGCGTCGCCATGACTCCGGACAGCGCGCGTCAGCTGATCAAGCTTGGTTATGAATGCATTGTTGAAACAGGTGCCGGACAGGATGCTGGGTTTGCCGATGCCTTGTATGAAGAGGCCGGCGTCACCGTTGCCAAGACAGCGGCCAGCCTGTGGAAGCAGGCAGACATTGTGGTCAAGGTCCGCGGCGTAATCAAAAAGGAAGAAAAGCATCTGCGCGCCGATCAGACGGTGATCAGCCTGTTCTGGCCGGGACAGAATGCCGATTTGCTGGACTGCTTCAAAGCTGCCGGTGCGCATGCCATCGCGATGGATATGGTGCCGCGAATCAGTCGCGCCCAGAAGATGGACGCCCTGTCATCAATGGCGAACATTGCCGGTTATCGTGCAGTGATTGAGGCCGGAAACCAGTTCGGGCGCTTCTTTACAGGTCAGATTACGGCTGCCGGCAAGGTGCCGCCAGCCAAGGTTCTGGTCATCGGCGCAGGTGTTGCCGGACTCGCCGCCATCGGCACCGCAACCTCGCTTGGGGCGATTGTCCGCGCCTTTGACGTGCGCCCGGAAGTGGCCGAGCAAATTGAATCGATGGGTGCCGACTTCCTGATGCTGGAATTCGAGGAAGATGGATCAGGCGACGGCGGATACGCCAAACCCGCCTCGCCGGAATTCATCGAAAAGGAAATGGCACTGTTTCGCGAACAGGCACCCGAAATTGATATTGTCATCACAACGGCACTGATTCCGGGTCGGCCTGCACCAAAGCTGTGGCCTGCCGAGATGGTTGCGCTGATGAAGCCGGGGTCGGTTGTGGTCGATCTGGCGGCTGAACAGGGCGGCAATTGTGATCTGACAGTGCCAAACAAGGTGGTGACCTCGGATAATGGCGTGACCATCGTTGGCTACACCGATTTCCCAAGTCGCATGGCATCGCAAAGTTCAACCCTCTATGCCACGAATATCCGTCATATGCTGGATGATCTGACACCCGAAAAGGACGGTCAGGCAACGATCAATATGGAAGATGACGTGATCCGCGGCGCGACAGTTGTGCATGCCGGTCAGATCACCTATCCGCCACCAGCCCCGAAAGTTCAGGCAATCGGCAAGGCACCGGCGGCTGAAAAACCGCCGGAACTGACGCCAGAGGAAAAAGCGGCGCAGGAAGCGGCGGCGCATCGCAAGGCGGGCCGGCAGCAGATCGGGCTTCTGGTCGGCGGCGGCTTGTTCATGCTGCTTGTCGGTGCCTATGCACCTGCCAGCTTCATGCAGCATTTCATCGTCTTTGCCCTGTCCTGCTTTGTCGGCTTTCAGGTCATATGGAATGTCAGCCACGCCTTGCACACACCGTTGATGGCGGTAACCAACGCCATCTCCGGCATCATCATTCTGGGGGCGCTCCTCCAGATCGGCTCATCAAACGGCATTGTCATGGTCCTTGCCAGCATTTCGGTGCTGATCGCAACGATCAACATTGTTGGCGGGTTCATGGTAACGCGCCGCATGCTCGCCATGTTCCAGAAAAGCTGAGCCGGGAAAGTAATATCCAATGACTGCTAACATCGTTACCGCCATTTATATCGCCGCCAGTGTCCTGTTCATCCTGTCACTTGGCGGGCTGTCAAATCAGGAAAGCGCCAAGCGCGCTGTCTGGTTCGGCATTGTCGGCATGGCCCTTGCTGTGGGGGCCACCATTTTTGGCCCGCAGGTCACCATCTCGGGCATTCTGATCATCATGATTGCCGCCGGCTCGGTGATCGGGCTGGTTGTGGCGCGGCGTGTCGAAATGACAGGCATGCCCCAATTGGTGGCAGCACTGCATACCTTTGTCGGTCTGGCAGCTGTCTTTATCGGCATCAATTCGGAACTGGCTCCACCTGCAGGGTTGACCTCGACCGAAAAGATCATCCATGAAGTCGAGGTTTTTCTGGGCGTTTTCATTGGCGCGGTGACCACCACCGGATCCATCATCGCCTTTGGCAAGCTTGCCGGCATCATGGATGGCAAGCCGCTGACCCTGCCCGGGCGCAATATTCTGAACCTGATTGCCGTTGCAGCCTGTATCTGGCTGGGTTTCATGTATCTGAACCATGCCGGCATCTGGACCCTGTATCTGATGACAGCCATTGCGCTGATTTTTGGTGCGCATCTTGTGATGGCCATTGGCGGCGCTGATATGCCGGTTGTTGTCTCGATGCTGAATTCCTATTCCGGCTGGGCAGCTGCTGCCACCGGATTCCTGCTTGGCAATGATCTGCTGATCGTCACCGGCGCATTGGTCGGCGCGTCAGGTGCCATCCTGTCCTATATCATGTGCCGGGCGATGAACCGGAACTTCCTGTCGGTCATTCTGGGTGGCTGGGGCACNGCGACATCCTCGGCCCAGGAGGTCGANGGCGAAATGATTGCCACNGATGTGGCGTCTGTAGCCGCCGATCTCGCCGATGCNCAGGAGATCGTTTTCGTNCCGGGATACGGCATGGCCGTGGCACAGGCACAGGGCGCCGTCTCAGAAATCACCCGCCGGCTTCGTGCACAGGGCAAGAATGTGCGCTTTGCCATTCACCCGGTCGCCGGCCGTCTGCCGGGGCACATGAATGTGCTGCTGGCCGAAGCCAAGGTCCCCTATGACATCGTTCTGGAAATGGACGAGATCAATGATGATTTCCCGACAACCGATATCGTGATTGTTCTGGGCGCTAATGATATCGTCAATCCGGCCGCGCAGGATGATCCGGGCAGTCCGATCGCCGGTATGCCGGTGCTTGAAGCCTGGAAGGCCCGTCAGGTCATCATCTCAAAGCGTGGGCAGGGACGCGGCTATTCCGGGATCGAAAATCCGCTGTTCTTCAAGGACAATTCGCGGATGCTGTATGGCGACGCCAAATCCTCGCTCGACCAGATTCTGTCCAGCCTGCCGTAACCGGTCATAACCGGTCAGCTTGCTTCCTGCACCAGGTCTTCGGGGATACCGGCGATGATCGCGGCCTCGCGCTGGCGTGTTGCCAGCTTTTGCCGGTCAAAATCATCGATCAGCTCATGGAACAGCGTGTGCCAGTTGACCTCGGCACCCAGATGCATGAACACCGATCCAAGGCCCACCGCGGCGCGGTCCATCAGCACGAATTCACGCGGCGGGCGAATGCCGCCGATCCGTTTCAGTTCACCATGAACCTTGCCAGCCAGATCACGCCCCGCACTGCCATTGCGCAGTGCCTGAATAGGCCGCACCCGGTCTTCCAGCAGCGGTGCGTAGATAAACTCCGCCCACATGTTCAAAACCTCGATCGCCTCACGGTCAAGCCCGTGGAAGCCCCAGCTTTCATAGGCATGAACGGCCAGCGCCTCATCCTGATCGCGCAACGCCCGATACAGATCAATCACCCCGCCGACAAATGACGGGCGAAACAGCCTGATCGACCCGAAATCCATCAGATTGATACGGTTGTCGCCGGTCAGCGAATAATTGCCAAGATGGGGGTCACCATGGATGACGCCATAGAAATAGAAAGGCACATACCAGACGCGAAACATGTTCTTCGCGATCTCGTTTCGGACCTCTTGCGACGGGCTGGTTTCAAGGAACGGCATCACGCGGGTGCCTTCCAGCCAGCTCATTGTCAACAACCTGTCGCTCGACAGGTCTGCGCGATATTCAGGCAGACGCACACAGCTCTCGTCACGCAGCATGTGATGGTACAGCGCAAGGTTTGATGCTTCGCGCCGATAGTCCAGTTCCTCGCGCAAACGTTCAGACAGCTCGCTATAGATGTCGCCGGTCGATATTGCCGAATCATAGCGTTCATACAGCTGGAACACCAACCGCAGCTGGCGCAAATCTGCATCAATGGCCGATGCCATGTCGGGATATTGCAGCTTCATCGCCAGCAGGTTGCCGTCAAGGTCCTCGGCCTGGTGAACTTGACCAAGCGAGGCTGCAGATACCGCCTCACGTGTGAAGGATTTCAGCCTTTGCTGCCAGTCCGGGCCCAGTTCGGCAGTCATCCGGCGACGGGTGAACAGCCATCCCATCGCAGGGGCGTCAGCCTGCAGGCTGGCCAGCTCATCCGCATATTCTGGTGGCAGCGCGTCGGGAATTGTCGACAGAATCTGCGCGACCTTCATGATCGGGCCTTTCAGCCCGCCAAGCGCATCTCGCAGGTCAGCAGCATGCTTGGCACGGTCAATCTCGATCCCCAGATAGCGCTCACCCGCCATACGCGCGGCAAGCCCTGTCATCGTACTGGTTACGCGCGCATAGCGGCGAATACGACCACCGACACGTCCACCATCGCGACCATCCTGGCCAGCCATCAGGACAACCCTTCCAGCTCGTCAATCATGCCCGAAATCATATCCAGCCCCATCGACCAAAATGCCGGATCGCGCGGATCAAGGCCAAATCGTTGCAAGGCGACATCGTATCGCTCGGTCCCGCCTGCCTGCAGCAAGCTTCGATAACCGGCAACAAAGTCTGCAGCCTGGCCGTCAGCCTGTGCAGACTGATAGGTCTGCCACAACGCATTCACCAGACAATCGCCAAAGGCATAGGCATAGACATAAAACGGGGTATGCACAAAATGCGGGATATACCCCCAGATCGGACGATAATCATCGCCCGTCCTGATTGCCGGCCCCAAGGCGGCGCGTTGCGTTTCCATCCAGATGTCCGAGATTTCATCACTCGTCAGCTCGGCATTCCTGCGGGCATCGTGAAAGCGTGTCTCGAAATTGTGGAAAGCAATCTGCCGGACAACGGTGTTCAGCATGTCCTCAACCTTGCCAGCGAGAAGCCGCTGTCTGATCGCCGGATCATCCGTGCTGTCGACCAGCCGGCGAAAGGTCAGCATTTCGGCAAAAACCGAGGCCGTTTCGGCCAGGGTCAGCGGCGTATCAGACATCAGATATCCGCGGTCAGCAGCAAGGCGCTGATGAATGCCGTGCCCCATCTCATGCGCCAGCGTCATCACATCACGCGACTTGCCGGAAAAATTCATCAGAATATAGGGATGCGCTGACGGCGTTACCGGATGCGAAAACGCACCAGAACTCTTGCCGGCGCGTGGCTCGGCATCAATCCAGTTGCGCGTGAAGAAGGGTTCTGCCTGCGCGGCCATCTGCGGATCAAAGCCGTCAAAGGAGTCAAGCACCAGCTGGCGCGCCTCGTCCCAGCTGAACTTGCGATCATCATCACTGGGAAGCGGGGCATTCCGGTCCCACCAGTTCAGCGTATCCCCGCCCATCCAGCCGGCCTTCAGCCGGTAATAGCGGTGCGACAGGTCGGCATTGCGATCATCCACCGCGGCGACCAGCGCATCGACTGTCTGGTCATCTACATCATTATCAAGATTGCGCGACGCCACCGGCCGCGCAAACCCGCGCCAGCGGTCCTCAACCTCTTTGTCCTTGGCGATCGTGTTCAGCACCAGTGACAGCAGGCGTTCATTTTCCTTCAATGTCTGTGACAGCGAGGCACCGGCCCTGCGGCGCTCATCCGCATCGGGGCTGGACAGCTTGTTCAGCACCTCTGCCTCGGTAACTTCGGCATCGCCAAAGGGAAAGCGCAACCCCGCTGCCGTCTCGTCAAACAGCCGGACCCACGCACCGCGCCCGCTTGGCGCGCGCTCGGCCAGCATCCGTTCCATGTCAGGGGACAGCTGATACGGTGCAAAGGCACGTACCCGCCGCAGCCAGGGCTGCCATACGGCAAATGCCGGTGTTTCCAGCAATGTGTCGACATGGTCAGCCGGCAAGGCGGCCATTTCAAGCTCGACAAACAGCAATCGGGCACCGATATCCGCGCTGGCTTCACGAATCGACTGATGATGGC
>NYTO01000110.1 GCA_002683535.1 SAR116 cluster bacterium | reverse complement strand
AACGCTGCCTCGGTGATCGGATCGATCGGTGTTGTGTCGGCAGGGTTCGGCTTTGACCGTGCGATTGAGCGTCTGGGCGTTGAGCGCCGGGTCTATACCGCTGGCACCAACAAGATGACCCTCGATCCCTTCCGGCCGGAAAAAGAGGCTGATGTCGTGCGGCTGAAATCGCTGCAGGCAGAAATTCATGAACAATTCATCACACATGTAACTGACCGGCGCGGTGGCAAGCTGACCGGACCACATGATGACTTGTTCAGCGGTGCTTTCTGGACAGGTGCTGCTGCGGTCAAGCTGGGGTTGATTGACGGGCTGGCAGACTGCCGCGGTCTGGTGACCGAGCGGTTCGGCGAGGATACCGATCTTGTGACCATCGAGCCAAAAAAGCGCCTGTTTGGCGGCTTTGGCGGTTTGCCGGGAACGCTGGTAGGCCGCGTGGTCGATGATGCCGTCGATGTGGCTGTTGAGCGTGCGCACATGGCGCGGTTCGGGTTATAGCGCGGGGCAATGCCGGCATCGCCGGAAGAAAGGTGGTCTATGTTATTCTCGCTCCCAAAAATACTGGCCCTGATTGGCGTGATCGGCGGTGTCTGGTACGGCTTTCGTCTGCTGGAAGCGTATCGCAGTTCCCGCCAGGATGTCGCCGATGACAGCACCGGCAATGATACCGGCAGCACACACAAGAAAAGCGGGCCGCTGGATCTGGAAGAATGCCGTGTATGTCATGCGTGGGTTGCCGGCGAGGCATGTAGCCGCGCGGCCTGCCCCTATAGTGGCTGATCCCTGTAATGGCTGATACTTCTAACGGCTGATTTAACCTTCACCCCATTCCCTGCCGCTTGCATTCATTGCCCGTTTGAGGCTAGCTTGCGGCTCTGATTCAGGCAGTAGAATCGTTCATGGCAAAGACCTTCATCACCCGTCCGGGAACTGACTTCCAATCCATCCTGCTGAACCTGCAGGCCTATTGGGCAAAGCAGGGCGCTGTGGTTCTGCAGCCCTATGATATGGAAGTGGGGGCGGGCACCTTTCATCCGGCAACAACGCTGCGCGCCCTTGGCCCCGACCATCACTGGCGTGCGGCCTATGTGCAGCCGTCGCGGCGGCCTACCGATGGGCGTTTTGGCGAGAACCCGAACCGGTTGCAGCACTATTATCAGTTTCAGACGATCTTCAAGCCGTCGCCACCGGAGTCACAGGCGCTGTATCTTGGCAGTCTGGCCGCGATCGGTCTGGATCCGGATGCACATGATATCCGGTTTGTCGAGGATGACTGGGAATCACCAACGCTTGGTGCCTGGGGTCTTGGCTGGGAAGTCTGGTGTGACGGGATGGAAGTGTCCCAGTTCACATATTTCCAGCAGGTGGGTGGAATTGAATGCGATCCGGTGCCGCTGGAACTGACCTATGGGCTGGAACGTCTGGCGATGTTCATTCAGGGCGTCGAGAATGTGTATGATCTGGACTGGGATGGTGTGCCGGCAGATCAAGGCGGCAAATGCTATGGAGATATTTTTCACCGCGCCGAGGTGGAGTTCTCGAACTGGAATTTCAATCATGCGGACACAGATATTCTGTTGCAGCATTTTCGTGATGCCGAGGATGAATGCGGGCGGCTGTTGGCGCTTGCCACGCCGCTGGCACTGCCGGCCTATGACCAGTGCATGAAAGCCAGTCATCTGTTTAATTTGCTGGATGCGCGCGGTGTGATTTCAGTTACCGAACGGGCTGCCTATATCGGGCGGGTGCGGGCGTTGGCGCGCGGCTGCTGCGAGGCGTGGATCGGTGCTGCCGGTGATACGGCAGAGGGTGAGGGTGCGGCGCATGGCTGATCTGCTGATTGAACTGATTTGTGAGGAAATTCCGGCACGCATGCAGGTGCGGGCGGCGCAGGATCTGGAAAAGCTGATGTGCAGCGCGCTGAAGGATGCTGGCCTGCCGCATGGCAGCGCCCGTCATTTCGTCGCCCCGCGCCATCTGGCCATCTATATCGATGATGTGGCAGATCGGCAGGAAGATGTATCGGAAGAGCGCCGCGGGCCGCGCGCTGATGCGCCAGACCAGGCCATCGCCGGATTCCTGAAATCAACCGGGCTGGCGCGCGATGCGCTGGTGGAACAGGAAACGCCGAAGGGCCGGTTTCTGTTCGCCCGCATTGAACGCGCGGGCAGCGCAACCGCAGCGCTTTTGCCCGAAATGATCACCAGAATTCTGGGCGATTTCCCCTGGCCAAAGAGCCAGCGCTGGGGTGTGACACGGTTCCGGTGGGTGCGCCCGCTGCACCGGGTCAATGTGCTTTTTGACGGGGCACCACTGCTGGGTGAACTGGATCTGGGTGGCGGGACGCTGGCATTTTCGGCGACCAGTCGCGGACATTATTTCGAACATGGCGATGATATTCCGCTGGCCGGTGTTGCCAGCGCTGACGACTATGTTGGCCGGTTGCGCGATGGCTATGTGATGGTTGATCGTGCAGAACGCCGCGCAGCGGTTGTCGATGGTGCGGGCACGCTGGTGGCTGAACAGGGCGCAAAACTGCGGACAAATGAAGGGCTGATCGACGAGATTACCGGTCTTGTCGAATGGCCGCATGCGCTGTTCGGGCGTATTGAAGAGCAATTCATGGCGCTGCCGGACGAGGTGCTGGAAGCCTCTATCCGTGTGCATCAGAAATATCTGACAACAGATGATGATGATGGGCGGCTGACCCCGGGATTTGTTGTTGTCAGCAACCGGCTGGCAGATGTGGCACGTGATGATGTGATCATGGCCGGCAATCAGCGGGTGCTGCGCGCGCGCTTGGCTGATGCCCAATTTTTCTGGCAGGAAGACCGGCAGGCCGCGCTGGCCGATTCATTGCCGCGTCTTGCCGATATTGCCTTTTATGAAGGGCTGGGATCGGTGCATGACAAGGCGACAAGGCTGGCACAGCTGGCGGCGCATATTGCACCGGCGATTGCCGGATGTGATGTGGCGGCGGCTGGTGAGGCCGCACGTCTGGCAAAAGCCGATCTTGTCAGCGGCATGGTAGGNGAATTTCCCGAACTGCAGGGCATNATGGGTGGNTATTATGCCGAGGCTGGCGGNGNACCTGCTGCTGTGGCATCGGCCATCCGCGATCATTACCGCCCGCAGGGACCGGCTGACNGCCTGCCGGAAACNCCCGNAGGNCTGGCNGTNTCGNTGGCCGACAAGATTGACAGTCTGGTTGGNTTTTTCGGTGTGGGTGCCAAGCCGACAGGATCAAANGACCCGTTCGCGCTGCGCCGTGCCGCACTCGGGGTTATCCGGATTATTCTGGAATCACAGACNCGNCTTCCGTTGCAGCCGGTACTGGCTGCTTCGGCAGANGCCTATGGCTTTGCGGCGGTGGATGATGATCTGCTGGCGTTCATCCGTGAAAGATTGCGCGTCAGCCTACGGGATCGTGATGCTGGCGGTGGCAGCAATATTGCGCATGATATTGTTGCAGCGGCGCTGGGGGACGGCATGGCAGAGGGAAGCGATGATATCCTGTTCCTTGCCGAACGGGCCGATGCGCTGGCCACATTCCTTGCCAGTGATGACGGGGCCGGTCTTGTCGCGGGATGGCGCCGTGCTGCCAGTATTCTGGAGGCAGAAGAAGGCAAGGCGAAACAGAGCTTTGCCCCGGCGACTGATCCGGCATTGTTTGTGCTGCCCGCCGAATCGGGTCTCCATGAACGTCTGGACAGCCTGTCCTTTTCGGCATCTGTGCTGAATCGCGATGAATTGCTGTCGGGGATGCGCGCGCTTGGAACATTGCGTGAGCCGATTGACGTGTTCTTTGACAGCGTTGTTGTCAATGATGATGATGATGCAGTGAGAATGAACAGGCTGGGGTTGCTGGCAATGGTTCGTGATGCAATGACAAGGGTTGCCGACTTCACCAAACTTGAAGGCTGACCAAGAAGGCTGATGTGGAATGAATGAAACCGCCACCCAATGGGTTTACTCTTTCGGCGCCAATGGCTCGGAAGGCGACAGTTCAATGCGCAACCTTCTTGGCGGGAAGGGTGCCAACCTTGCCGAGATGGCTGGCATCGGCCTGCCTGTGCCGCCCGGCTTTACCATCACCACCGAGGTTTGTTCCTGGTTCTACAACAATGCCAAAAGCTATCCGCAGACGCTGAAGGCAGAGGTTGAGGCTGCGGTTGCCCGTATTGAGGCAGAGACAGGTGCGCGTTTTGCCGATCCGAAAAACCCGCTTCTGGTGTCGGTGCGTTCAGGGGCGCGGGCGTCGATGCCGGGCATGATGGATACGGTTCTGAATCTGGGACTGAATGATGCCACCGCTGCCGGGCTTGCCGCGCGTGCAGACGATACGCGGTTTGCGTATGACAGCTATCGCCGCTTTATCCAGATGTATGCAGATGTGGTGATGGGCGTTGATCACGGCCTGTTCGAAGATGCGCTGGAAGAAATGAAGCTGCGGCATGGTGTTTTTGATGACACGGGCCTGACAGGCGACAATCTGGTGGCGCTGGTCGATATTTATAAGGACATTGTCGCGGATGAGTCTGGCGAGGCCTTTCCGCAGGACCCGGGCGACCAGCTGTGGGGGGCTGTCGGTGCTGTGTTCACCAGCTGGATGAATGCGCGGGCAACCACCTATCGGCGGCTGAATAATATACCGGCGTCATGGGGCACGGCGGTGAATGTACAGGCCATGGTCTTTGGCAATATGGGTGATGATTGTGCCACCGGCGTGGCGTTCACGCGCGACCCGTCGACCGGCGAGAACATTTTTTATGGTGAATATCTGATCAATGCGCAGGGCGAGGATGTGGTTGCCGGCATTCGCACACCGTTGCCACTGACCAGGACAGCAGCGCAGGCAGCAGAAACTGGCGATGTCTCGATGGAAGAGGCCATGCCCGAGGTGTTTGTCCAGCTGGATACAGTGCGCACACAGCTTGAGGCGCATTATGCTGACATGCAGGACCTTGAATTCACCGTCCAGCAGGGAAAGCTGTATATGCTGCAGACGCGCAGCGGAAAGCGGACGGCTGCGGCAGCCTTGCGCATGGCGGTGGAAATGGCCGAGGAAGGGCTGATCAGCCGCGATGAGGCGCTGTTGCGGCTTGATCCGGTGGCGCTGGACCAGCTGTTGCATCCGACGCTGGACCCCGATGCCAGCAAAACCGTTTTGACACAGGGACTGCCTGCATCACCGGGCGCGGCGGCCGGAGAAATCGTGCTGAGTGCGGATCGCGCCGAAGAACTGGCGGCTGGTGGCAAGCAGGTGATTCTGGTGCGGCTTGAGACCAGCCCGGAAGATATCCATGGCATGCATGCGGCTGCCGGTATCCTGACGGCACGCGGTGGAATGACAAGCCATGCGGCTGTTGTTGCGCGCGGCATGGGACGGGCCTGCGTATCAGGTGCGGGCGATCTGCGCTTTGATGAAACAATCGGCAAGGTCTATATCCGCGACCATGAGCTGAGCGAAGGTGACATCATCACCATTGATGGCGGCACAGGCGAAGTCTTTTCAGGCAGTGTCAAAACTATTCAGCCTGAAATGTCGGGAGCCTTTGCGACGGTAATGGCGTGGGCGGATGATACGCGGCGAATGGCCGTGCGCACGAATGCAGAAACACCGGCAGATGCCCGCACGGCGGTTGATTTCGGTGCTGAGGGCATTGGCCTGTGCCGGACCGAGCATATGTTCTTCGATGTTGACCGTATTGTTGCGATGCGCGAGATGATCATGGCAGCGGACAGTGTTGGCCGCGAATCTGCACTGGCCAAGCTGTTGCCGATGCAGCGCCGCGATTTCGAGGAACTGTTCACCATCATGGCCGGTCTGCCGGTGACGATCCGTCTGCTGGACCCGCCCTTGCATGAATTTCTGCCGCATTCAGCCGATGAACTGGCCGAGGTGGCCGCCGCGGCCGGCATTACCGCCGAAACCGCACGGCAGCGTTCATTGAAATTGTCGGAATCGAACCCCATGCTGGGCCATCGCGGATGCCGCCTTGCGGTTACATATCCGGAAATCTGCCGCATGCAGGCGCGGGCGATCTTTGAAGCGGCAAGCAATGTCGCAAAGGGCGGGGCAGAGGCACCGGTTCCAGAAGTGATGATCCCGCTTGCCGCAACGGCAAAGGAGCTGGAAATCTGCAAGGCGGTGATTGATCAGGAAGCCGCTGCGGTGGCTGGCGAGACAGGTATCAGCATCAGCTATCTTGTTGGTACCATGGTTGAATTGCCGCGCGCCGCAATATGCGCAGATGATCTGGCGGAACAGGCTGAATTTTTCTCGTTTGGCACGAATGATCTGACGCAGACGGCACTTGGGATCAGTCGTGATGATGCTGGTGCCTTCATGCATGCCTATACCGATGCCGAGATCTATCCGGTTGACCCGTTCGTGTCGATCGATGTGG
This sequence comes from SAR116 cluster bacterium, assembly GCA_002683535.1. Taxonomy (GTDB): domain Bacteria; phylum Pseudomonadota; class Alphaproteobacteria; order Puniceispirillales; family Puniceispirillaceae; genus UBA8309. The sequence continues at coordinate 236 of NYTO01000110.1, read as the reverse complement.
ACGGGGTTGGCGCGCTGGTGAAGATGGGCGCCGAACGCGGGCGCAGTATGCGCAGTGATATCAAGCTGGGCATCTGCGGGGAACATGGCGGTGATCCGGCATCAATCACCTTTTTTGAGAAGGTTGGGCTGGATTATGTGTCCTGTTCACCCTACCGGGTGCCGGCTGCACGGCGGGCAGCGGCACAGGCCGCCGTGACGTGAGGCATGTCCGGGGCTGGCTGTCACGTTGCTGGG
>NYTO01000109.1 GCA_002683535.1 SAR116 cluster bacterium | reverse complement strand
CTGCGTGTCAGTGAAGGTGCGCCGGCTGATAATTTTCTGGGCGATATGCGATGTGTTCCTGCCGAAGCGGCAGCTGATCTGGTGAACCATCTTGCCCATCGCGGAGAATGTCTTGAAGCAGGCCATTTTATTTCAACGGGCGCGGCATCGGTGCCGCAGTTATTTGGTGCCGGTGATGTGGTGCATGCCGATTTTGGTGTGCTGGGCGCTATCGATTTGCGGTTTTAACCGCTGATGCGAGGTGTGAGGATGGGGTCGTGCGAAAACAGGAACTGCCGGTGGGGGCCGAGATGACTGAGCAGAAACTGCGTGTTGTCGTTGTTGGCGCCGGTGGCATGGGTGCGCTTTTCGGTGCGATTCTTTCAGATGGCGGCCTTGATGTAACGCTGGTTGATACTGATAGCGCGCATATCGATGCGATCCGCCGCAACGGGCTGCATATTTCAGGGCTGGGTGGAGACCGCTATCAGCAGATAGCTGTCGAGAATGATGTTTCGAAGATTGAACAGGCAGACGTGGTGCTGGTGCAATGCAAGGGAACATCGACCGAGGCGGCCGTGCGGTCGATGCGGCACCTCTCCAACGGACAGACGGTGTTCATCAGCTTTCAAAACGGTCTTGGCAATGAGGACATTCTTGCAAGGCATCTGGGTGCAGAGAATGTTTTTGGCGGACTGACCTCAATGGCCGGGGCACGGCAAGGGCCGGGCTCTGTCCATGATTTTGACCGGGTGCCGTCCTATATCGGCGAGTGGCGTGGTGGCATGTCTGCGCGCGCCGCCGACATAGCAGCCCAGTTCACCGCCGCCGGTCTTGAAACAAGGGCAAGCGCTGACATCAGAACAGACATCTGGAGAAAGCTGCTTGGGAATATGACGATGAGTGCGGTGTCAGGCCTTACCAATCTGACCAGCACCGAAGCGCTGAATATTGATGCGGTCAGACAGGTCTGTCTCACGGCGCTGGATGAGGCGATATCGATTGCCCATGCACAGGATGTGATGCTGGACAGGCAGACAGTGGTCGACGGGCTGGCACAGATGACAGCCCCGGGAGGAACTGGCGACAACAAATCGTCCCTTTGCCTGGATCTGCTGGCAAAACGGCCAAGCGAAGTTGAGTTCATTTATGGACGGCCGCTCGAACTGGCTGATGAGGCAGGGCTGAAAGTACCCACTTTGCGCGCGCTACATGCGCTGGTGACAGGCGTTGAGTCGCATTATGCCGGCAAACAGCCGGGGACCAAAACGGGCTAACTGGACAGAACAAGCAGGACGGAATGAAATGGCATCATTGAATGGAAAGACCGCCTTCATATCAGGGGGGTCACGGGGCATCGGCCTGGCGATTGCAAGCAGGCTGGCGCGTGATGGTGCTGATGTCACGATCAGCGGGTCGAATCCGTCGCATGTCGAGGCCGCGATTGCGACGATCAGCCAGACAGCTGCGGGCCGGGTTGCCGGCCATGCATCAGATCTGCGGACACTGGAAGGATGCCAGTCGGCGTTTGATGTGCACGGCAATGCCTTTGGCAGTTGTGATATCTTTGTGCATAGCGCCGGTGCAACAAAGGGCGGGGTGTTTCCGGATCAGGCTGATGCCGATTTTCAGGACGGGTTTGCATTGAAATTTCATGCTGCGGTTCGCCTGTCCCGCCTGTTCTGGCCATCGCTGGCAGATACGAATGGCAATGTCGTGATGATTGTTGGCGGTGCAGCGCGGACCCCGGATCCCGGCTTTATGGTGGGCGGTGCGGTAAATGCGGCGCTTGCCAATTTTTCCAAGGCACTGGCAGGTCAGGGGCTGATGGATGATGTCAATGTGAACTGGGTCAGCCCGGGGCAGACCGAAACTGACCGGTTGCAACAGCTGCTGGCGGCCCGTGCCGAACATGAAAACAAGACCATTGACGAGGTGCGTGCTGAACGCATGAGCGGTGAGGGTATCCGCCGTCTGGGCAAGCCCAAAGACACGGCCGCGCTTGTTGCGTTTCTGTGCAGTGACGAGGCGCGGCACATCCACGGGACCGGCATCAGCGTGGATGGCGGTGCAACAAAGGGATGTTTTTGATGGATTTCGGCCTGACCGAAGAACAACATCTTCTCGTGTCGACCATCCGTGCGTTTGTGCGTGACGAATTGAAGCCGCTTGAAGTGCAGGTGGAACGCGACTGCAAGCTGGATGACAGCATTGCAGATGATCTCCGCCACAAGTCGCAGGCCCTTGGCCTTTATGCGGTGAACATACCTGCTGAATATGGCGGGGGCGGTCTGTCGGTTCTGGACTGGATGATCGCCGAGGAACAATTCGGCTGGACAAGCGATATCCTGATCCGGCGTGCCTTTGGCAATGTTTATGAGATATTGCTGGCTGGCACAGCGCAGCAACAAGAGGACTATTTGCTGCCGGCAGTGCGCGGCGAGCGGACATTTTCTGTGGCCTTCACCGAGCCCGGTGCCGGGTCGGACGCGGCGGCCATTTCAACCCGTGCGGAACGTGTGGATGGTGGCTGGGTTCTGAACGGCGCCAAACATTATATTTCTGACGGTCTCTATTCTGATTTCTTCGTGGTCACGGCGGTGACTGATCCGTCAGCCGGTGCCCGCGGAATTTCAACCTTTCTGGTCGAGAAGGGCATGCCCGGGTTCAAGGTTGGCCGTGATCAGCCAATGATGGGACTGCGCGGCACCTCGCATGTTGAGATGTATTTTCAGGATGTNGCGCTTGCNGATCATCATCTNCTTGGTGANGAGGGGCAGGGNCTGAAACTGGCGCTGGCCACGCTTGGCCGTGTGCGGCTGGCGCAGGTGGCGGCGCGGGCCGTNGGCAAGGCAACCATGATCCAGCACATGTGTCTTGATTATGCNGCCAACCGGCGGCAGTTCGGATCGGCTATTGGTGATTTTCAGATGATGCAGGCGATGCTTGCTGANACGGCGNTGGATATCAATGCCTGCCGGTTGTCACTNTGGCAGACAGCAAGCCGCATCGATGCCGGAGATGAGGCGCGTGGCGGCATATCGATGCTGAAGGTCCAGGCATCTGAAATGCTGAGCCGTGTTGTTGATCGCGCCGTCCAGATTCACGGCGGTGCCGGCTATTGCAGTGATCTGCCGATAGAGCGCTATTACCGCGATGCCCGCATTGGGCGCATTTATGACGGCACGTCGGAAATTCATCGCACAGTCCTGGCGCGAGAATTGCTGAAAGGGGATGCCGGCCTGTTCGATATCTATCAGGTGCCATCATGAGCCGGGTTCGTTTCATGTCGGCCGATCAGGCAGCTGCCCTGATTGATGATGATGCGGTGATTGGCCTTGTGGGCGGCGGCGGCGGCCTTGTTGAAGCCAGCAGCCTGCACGAAGCTGTAGAGCGGCGNTTTCTTGCCAGCGGCCATCCNCGCAATATCACNTGNATTCATGCGCTTGGCATCGGTGACCGCAAGGACCGCGGCATGAACCGGTTTGCGCATTCGGGCATGACTCGCCGGGTTATTGGCGGGCATTGGGTCTGGTCGCCGCGCATGCAGCAAATGGCACGTGACAACGAGATTGAGGCCTATGTGCTGCCGGGGGGCGTGATCATGCAGTTGATGCGTGAAGTGGCAGCAGGTCGGCCCGGGCTGATTACGCATGTCGGGCTTGGCACCTTTGTTGATCCGCGCCATGGCGGTGGCCGAATGAATGATGCCGCGCGTGACGACCTGAGTGCGGTGATTACCATCGATGGCAAGGATTACCTTCGCTANCTGCCGATCCCGGTTTCAGTGGCCTTGCTGCGCGGCAGCTATGCCGATGAAGATGGCAATATCTCGATGGAAGAGGAGCCNGCAAATCTTGATGTCTATGCTATGGCGGCAGCGGCACATAACAGCGGNGGCAAAGTGATCTTTCAGGTGCGCGGCAAGGTATCGCGCAACAGCATGAAAGCGCGTGAAGTGCGCATACCGGCTGCCCTTGTCGATGCCGTCGTTGTAGATGAGGGGCAACAGCAGGGTTATGATGTGGTTTATGANGCCAGCCTGTCTGGCGAGGGGCATCGTGATGATGATCAGGTGCCAGCCCTGCCGGCCTTTTCGCCGCGCCTGGCCATTGCAAGGCGGGCACAGTGCGAACTTGTCGACAATGCTGTCATCAATTTCGGGTTTGGNATTCCCGACCAGATTGCCAAGCTGATCGATCTGGACGGGCATTCGGGCCGCTATTTCCAGACCATCGAGCATGGCACATATGGGGGGCGGCTGATGGATGGTGATCTGTTCGGNTATGCCATGAATCCCAGCTCNATGATTGATGGCCCCTCGCAGTTTGATTTCTATTCAGGCGGCGGGCTGGATATAGCCTTTCTGGGATTTGGCGAGATGGACGCTGCCGGCAACGTCAATGTGTCGAANCTGGCAGGCAATACAGTCGGGCCGGGCGGCTTTATCGACATTGCGCAGAATGCGCGCAAGGTGGTCTTCTGCGGTACATTCGATACGGGTGGCAGCCGCCAGCAGACAGGGGACGGGCAGTTGCGTATCGAGGCGCATGGTAAGATCTGCAAGCTGGTTGAGGCCGTTGACCAGATCACATTTTCCGGTGCCGAGGCGATGAAGGCTGGCCAAACCGTTCTTTATGTGACCGAGCGCGCTGTCTTTGCATTGCGTGAAGATGGTGTTCATCTTCTGGAGATCGCGCCGGGCATAGACCTGCAGGGCGATGTGTTGGACCGTATGGCCTTTGCGCCGCGCATGGATGNGCCGCCAAGGGTGATGGATGCCGGGCTGTTCAGGGATGACAGTGCCGAAAAGAAAAGAGGGGAAAGTGATGGCAGATAGCTCCAACATCGCGTTGATTGGTGCCGGTTCGATAGGCAGACGTCACATCGAGGCAGTGGCCAGCGTTAAAGAGGCTGTACTGGTTGCNATTGCGGACCCGTCGTCTGCTGCGGATGCGTTGGGCAAGGCACAGGGCATTCCGGTTTTTGCCGATGCCGAACAAATGCTGACAGAGNNTGATATCGATGCGGTGATTATTGCCACCCCGACCGAGAGACATCATGCCGATGTGATGACAGTGCTGCGTCANAAGAAAACGNNTCTTGTTGAAAAACCGATCACNGCGACGATCGATGAGGCGCGCGAGGTGACCAGCTTTGCTGCCGCACAGGGCTGTCATGTGCTGGTTGGCCATCAGCGCCGCTATTACCCATGCGCCGCGCGCGCGCGTGACATTCTGCAAAGNGGGCGTATTGGCAAGCTGATTGCCGTCAGCGGTCAATGGACTACGCGCAAGGATGATGCCTATTACGAACCGGACTGGCGGCGTGATGTGGCTGCGGGTCCGATCCTGACCAACCTGATCCACGAGATTGATCTGCTGCGCTTTATCTGCGGTGACATAGATTCAGTTTCGGCGCATGTCACCCATGCCGACCAGCAATTTGCCAAGGAAGATGCAGTGGCCATCTCCNTNGGTTTTGCCAATGGCGCNGTTGGCACATTTGTCCTTTCGGATCGCACCCCGTCGCCATGGACGTGGGAAATGGCACTTGGGGAAAGTGTAAAGTTTCCGCGCACTGGTCAAAATGCCATTCGATTCATGGGTACCAAGGGGGCGCTGGAATTTCCCAATCTGGTGTTNTGGACACATGATGATGCCGATGGTGACTGGCAGAAAGAGATTCATCCAGAGGTCATCGAGAGCCCGTTCATCGATGCTTATATCGCGCAGTGCCAGCATCTGTGTGCCGTGGCAAATGGCAGTGAGGCGCCGCGTATCGATGCGTTGAACGGCAGCAAGTCATTGGAGGCAACACTGGCGGCGGCGGGAGCGGCGGCAAGCGGCAAGCAGATCAAACTTGAACAGGAGGCCGGGTAAGATGGCCGATTTTTATGTCAAGCTGGGCGATGCAACCAGCTTTACCAAGACAGTGTCTGAAAGTGATGTCTATCAGTTCGCCGGCATTACTGGCGATTTTTCGCCCAACCATGTGAACAAGCCCTATATGGAAAAGTCCTCATATGGGCGGTTGATGGCGCATGGCGCGCTGCTGGTCGGCTTTATGTCGACTGTATCAACGCAGGCTATCGCGCATTGCCGTGATGCAGATGAAACGCCGGTGTCTGTTGGTTATGACAAGCTGCGCTTTTTGAAGGCTGTCTTCATCGGCGACACGGTAACGGTCAATTATACGATCAGCGACATTGATACTGACCGCAAGCGGTCGATCGGCACCATTGAAGTGACCAATCAGGATGATGAGCTGGTGGCCGTTGGCCAGCATATCCTGCAATGGGTGCCAAACGGGTAATCTGGCTGTGGCCACAATCAGCGCAAGACCAGAGGGAGTAGGTGCATGAGTGATCCAAGGGATATCGCCGGTCAGGCCTTTATCGTGACGGGGGCAGCGCGCGGCATCGGTCTTGCCATCAGCACCCGGTTTCACGAACTTGGCGCGCGTGTATCTGGATGGGATCTTGATGTATCGACGATGCAGGACAATCCAGTATTTGCTGACTGTCAGGCGGTGGATGTGTCTGACGAGGCTCAGACGGAGGCTGGTTTTGCGGCAAGCATCGAAGCGCTTGGGGATATTGACGGGGTGGTTGCGAATGCCGGAATCAACGGGCCAACCAAACCGATGTGGGACTATTCGCTGACAGAATGGCAGACGGTGATGTCGATTGACCTGACCGGGGTTTTTCTGACCGTGAAATCCGTCATTGATCATCTGCGGGCACGCCAGCGCGGGCGCATCATCATCATCTCGTCAGTTGCCGGCAAGGAAGGCAATCCGGGTGCGGTGCCATATGGCGCGGCAAAGGCTGGTGTCATCGGACTTGCGAAGGGGCTGGCGCGCGAGGTGCTGCCATCTGACATCACGGTGAACGCAATTGCGCCGTCAATTGCCGTGACTGACCTGCTGGACGGGATGGCCCCCGACTACATCGCTGACAAGAAGGCGCGCATTCCCATGGGGCGGTTCTGCACGCCCGAGGAAATTGCCAATATGGCTGCCTTTATCGCATCACCTGCGTGCAGTTTTACAACAGGTCAGGTGTTTGACGTGACAGGCGGGCGGGCAACCTGGTGATGACGCCGCGCAAGATCGGTCTGGATGATCTATGCATTCATCAGGTGTGCCTGTCCGGCACTTGTGATTTTGCCAGCTCTGTTGGCGTTCTGGCAGATGCGCAGATCAAGCGCACCGCTATCTGGAACCCGATGGTCGAGGCTGCTGGCGAGGCTGAGGCGCTGGCCATCTGGAAGAATAGTGGACTTGTCGCTGAATCCTTGTGTGCCGCGGAGTTGAGCGCCGGCAGAGATCACTTGCTTGCCATGCTGGACCGTGCGGACCGCTTTGGGGCGCGCACAGTGGTGATGATCACTGGCGGGTTTGGGCCGAATGCGGCGGCCGGGTGCGACTGGCAGACGATTGATGATGCGCGCGGCGAGGTGGTTGACAGGCTGCTGGAAGCTGATGACATTGCACGCCCATATAACGCCAAATTTGCCTTTGAACCGCTGCACCCGATGGTATGTGGTCAGCGATCCTGTGTGTCCAGTCTTGGCGAGGCGCTGGATGTGCTGGGCAAGCTGGATGAAACTCATCAGATTGGGCTGGCTGTTGATGCCTATGCGCTGTGGTGGGAACAGGATATTGCCGACAGGGTAATGCAGGCAGGGCCGTTGATCCGCAATTTTCATATCTCCGACTGGTTGCCGGACACACATGATCTGCGGCTTGATCGGGGCATGCCGGGGGATGGGCTGATTGATCTGCCGGGCTGGCGACGCATGGTCGAGGCAGCTGGCTATGACGGGCCAGTTGAAGTAGAAATTTTTTCTGCAACAAAATGGTGGCAGACAGCACCCGAT
>NYTO01000108.1 GCA_002683535.1 SAR116 cluster bacterium | reverse complement strand
CCGCTTTAGAATCGGGCTTTGCTGCTGCCTGCCGGTCAGCAAGGCTGGTTCAAACAGAGGTCAAAAAAATGACCTGCACAAGGCAGGTCAGAAGGTTGGAGGGAGAAACGCAATCTTCAGACGGCCATCTCCAGACGCGCACGACGACGGCGCTCGGAGGAAGAGGGAATTTTCAGCATATCGCGATATTTGGCCACGGTCCGGCGGGCGAGCTTGACACCCTTGTCGGAAACCATGCTGGCAATCGCATCATCACTGTAAGGCTTGCCAGCAGGCTCACCAGCAACAATCGCCGCGATCATGTTACGCACTGCGGCGGCCGCCTTGCTGTCACCTTCATCGGTGGCGAGCGACACGCTGAACAGTGATTTCAGCGGGAAACAGCCTTTCGGAGTCGACAGCAGCAGGCCACTTGTGACCCGGCTGACGGTGCTTTCATGCATGCCGACCGCTTCAGCAACATCCTTGAGTGCCAACGGTTTCAGCGCCGAAAGCCCTTCATTCAGAAAATCGGTCTGCCTGCGCACAACTTCACCAGCAATTTTCAGCGTTGTGCTGTTGCGCTGGTCAAGCGCGCGCCGCAACCAGCGGGCTGAACCGAGTGAATCAGCAGCAAACTGGCTGGCAGCTTCACCCGCCTTGTTGCGGCGTCCGTTCGTTACAGCCGCAGCATAGGTCTCGTTGATGGTAAGAGAGGGCAGCGTCGAGCGGTTCAGATCAACGATCCAGCCATCCGGACCGGCGCTCACAACAACATCAGGAGCATGAACACGCAGTGGGACTGCTTCATAGGCCTCGCCGGGCTTTGGGTTCATCTCACGGATCAACCTCAGGGCGGCAGCAATGTCTTCAGTCTCAGCACTTGCGCGGCGGGCCAGCTGTTGCAGGTCGCCATTCGCCAGAACATCCAGATTATCCAGAACAACAGCCATCACCGGATCAAGAATGTCACGTTCACGTGCCTGAATGCGCAGGCATTCAGCCAGATCACGGGCAAACACCCCTTCCGGCTCCAGCCGCTGCACGATTTCCAGAACACGCTCAACTTCCAGAACGTCACAGCCACACACATTGGCAATGTCCTGCAGCGGGCGGCCAAGCCAGCCACTTGGCTCCAGCGCTTCGGCAAGCGCATAGGCAACAACACGATCACGCGCCTCAAAAATAGTCAGATCGATCTGGCGCAGCACAAACTCGACCAGGCTTTCAGGGCCGGTTTCAGCAAGGTTGGCAAGCGCATCCCAATCTGTATCGGCCGGCGCGCCACGCTGCTCTCTGCCATAATCCAGCGATGCAGATTCATATCTGTTCTCAACATCGGCATGCGCTGTCGGATCATCGGCAATCGCCGCGCCTTCAGACATGTCACGGTCGAGCGTGGTGTCATCAGCTGTCTTTGCAACTGGCGCATCCGCCTCTGCTGTCACAATGTCTGATGATGCGGTCTCAGATGATACGGGCGTATCTTCACCACCATCGAATTCGATGAACGGATTTTCCAGCGCCTGTTCCTGAAGAAAGGCAGCAATATCCAGGTTGGTCATCTGCAACAGCTTGATGGCTTGCTGCAACTGGGGAGTCATGACAAGCGACTGTTTCTGCTTGACTTGAAGCGAAGGCATTAACTGCATGGCGTCCTCCTGTTGGTAAGATCTGAAAACAGGATGAGGAACAAAATCGGGGTAATCAAAACATCAATTTGACGGGGGCTTCTGTCAGAATTCAGACAAATTTAAGTATTGTTAACAATATCTTAATATTTTTGCCGATAGATATATTTGCCGGGGCGTCAAGAAATAGTCGTGGAATCTGCATCACGACGCATCAAATTGGCACGTGTTTTGAATAGTGGGATCGATTTAGGTCCAGATGTTCTGGCCTGGAGACAAACCCGGCGACATAACCCCAATGAGACAACCCCGGCAAGACAAACCCGCTGAGATGCCTCCTGAATATATGGCCAACAAAATGGCTGATACTTTCTATGGCGCAGGCACCTTGTTCGATGTTGGTATGACAACCCAAAAGTTGCGCGGCAAACTGCCCACAGCAACAAGCCGTCCTTTTATACCCAGTGTATTGGACCTGTTGCATCCCGGCCGCTACATTATATATGCGTTGAAGTGAATGCAGGGACGATGATGATGATTTCAAACTATAGACAGCGGCCACAACGCGGATCGGTCTGTCGGCAATGCCAGGTGGTGCGCATTTTCATAATCGGCGCTGTATGTGCAACTGTCTTTGCCATCGTTGCCGATGAACAACGCCATTATCTGCAAATGGTCACACCGATGCGGGCCGCATTGGCTATCTGCGCAGCAGGCATAGTCGGATTCATTTTCAAGCTGATCGCCTGGAAACTGCAATCGTCATCCGCCGCACTCACTGACGATCACGAACCAGTCGCACCGCAAGCGACTGCGTCGGAAGAAATCGACCATAAACCCAGCCATTGAAGAAATTGACCGAGAAGTAATGGCGCTTTGACATGCCGTTCCGCTCGCCTGTCCAATAGGGTTCAGGTTCAGTTCCGGGAAAAAATTCAGGATCAATAAGCGGACGCTGACAGCTTTTGCACAACAGGTCCTCAAGTTCCTCAAGACTTGGCAGGCGCCAGGTTCCACCCAGCTGGTCACCAGCCTGCTTGACCGCNACTTCGATGTCTTGGTGATTCAACCGGACTATTTCGCCTTCANACCCGGTCCCGTTCCATACCTGCCCTACCGTACAGCGAAGCCAGTCAACGCCATGTCTCAGATCAANAACAAGATGGTCCCGCGCCATGTAATTGGCNGCCTGAGCCGGTGCCGTGATACCGAATAACGACACCACCAGCAGCATCAAGGCAATGTTTGCGCGTCTGCGCATCATGGTTCGGTCTCCTTGAACCGCGTGTGAATACCGACACGCTGTCACCGGCAGCTGCAATGACGATTTGCCACTGCACAGCATCCAGCGACATTATCGCCAACGGCGTGCCGTTCTGGTAGTTTAGCATTAATAAATAAAAAACGTATCCATAATCAGCTTCGCAACTTTGGTACGGAACTTGCTATCCAACTGACCAGACGCGTTAACGAAAGGGTTCAAAGCAATGGATATTGCATCGCTTATTGGTTTGATCGGAGCGGTCGGCATGATTGTCGGCGCAATGATGTCAAGTGGTGGCATAGGCCCATTTCTCCATCTGGCCTCGACGCTCATCGTTGTAGGCGGCACCTTTTTCGGCGTCATGTATTCAACGCCGCTTCCCCGTTTTTTGGCCAGCTTTGGCATGATGGCCAAAGCATTCCTTCCGCCCGTAAAAAAGCAGGAGGACATGATCGAACGTATGGTCGACCTTGCCGGCATCGCGCGTAAGGACGGCATGATGGCACTTGAAGGGCAGGAAGTGCCGGACAAGTTCTTTGAAAAAGGCCTGCAGCTTTTGGTGGATGGTGCTGACGAGGGCAAATTGACTGCCCAGCTGAGTCAGGAAATCAAGGCCATGAAATCCCGGCATCAGGCCAATCACCAGGTAATCAAGGCCTGGGTCGATCTGGCCCCGGCCATGGGCATGATCGGTACATTGATCGGACTCGTGGCAATGCTTGGCAACATGGCTGACCCAAAAGCGATCGGGCCTGCCATGGCAACCGCCCTTCTGACAACGCTTTATGGTGCCTTTATTGCAAACGTCCTGTTCATGCCAATGCAGAACAAGCTTGAAGGCTACACAGATTATGAAGTCGTCTACCGCGAAATGGTTGTCGATGGGCTGCGCAACATTGCTCGAGGAGAATCACCACGTAACATTCAGGACCAGATGCTCTCGAACCTGCCCCCCAAGGTGCAGGAAAAGCTGGCAGAGGCTACCTGATCGGATTTGGGTTGATCCCAGCACGCTGGAGATACGAACATGAGTGAAGACGTAGAAGAAGAAGCAGAAGAGGTTGAAGAGCCGGAAGAGGAATGTCCCAAATGTCCTCCGGTTGGTGCGCCAGCATGGATGGCAACCTTTGCCGACATGGCGACACTCCTCATGGCCTTCTTCGTCCTCATTCTGTCGTTTGCAGAATTCAACGTCCCGAAGTTCAAACAGATNTCGGGTTCTCTGAAGAATGCCTTNGGTGTACAGCGNGTNGTTCCAATTGTTGAACAGCCNAAGGGTACGACGATNCTGTCGCTGAATTTCAGCCCGTCTCCCGACCCGTCAATCACCGATGACATGACGCAGCAGACAACTGACATCACCAAGCCCGATCTGGAAGTGCGCCAGAAGGACAAGGATCAGGATCAGGGCGAAAGTGAAGCCGCAGAAGATGTGATGCGCGCCCTTGAGGATGCCATTGCACGCGGTGATATCGAAGTCGAAGTTCTGGGCGAAAATGTCGTGGTCAATTTCACACCAACAGATGCCCCCGATGAAGAACTGCCAAATCTGCTGCAACAGACATTGAATGCCATTGAACAGGCAAAGGCAGCATCTGGGCAGGCTGAACAGCAGGTTCTGTTTGGCGGCATGGAAGAAACACTGGCACAGCTGGCAATGGCTGCAGATGCGGCAATGCAGTCTGCAGGCCAGTCTTCCGAGAATGCACAAGCCCAGGCACAGGAACAGCAGCAAAGTAACGAGCGGGCAGAAATTGCCGAAGATGAACTGAAAGTCGCATTGCGGCAGGAAATCGGCGAAGGTCTTGTTGCGGTCGAACGCGAGGAAGACAAGGTGATCATTACCGTCGGCGCGGGTGGCGCNTTCCCGTCGGGCTCAGCCGAACTTACTGAGTCGGCNCGTCAGATCATGGAAGAAATTGCCGGCGTGAATGCCAATGGCAGCGGGGCGATCAATGTGTCGGGCCATACCGATGATGTGCCGCTCATCTTTGGATCACAGTTCCGCAACAACTGGGATCTTGCTGCCGCACGTGCTGCCAGCGTCGTTCAGGCGCTTGAAAACACNGGCAAGGTGCCGGCNGGACGCATGCAGGCCGTCAGCTTTGGTGAATCCAAGCCGGTCATGGCAAATGATACTGCCCGCGGCCGTGCAACAAACCGCCGGATCGAAATCGAGATCAACTACTAGCCTCGCCCGGCGGGCTAGACCAGNCCGGCAGCGCTGGCCAGCAGGCCGGCTGCCGCGCTGNCCACAATCACCGTAACAACACCTGATCGAAAAACAGCCATGGCCAGCAGTGATGCGATGCTGATTGCCGCAGCCGCCGGATCAAAACTGGACAAGACCGGCAGACGCATCGCGATCATCGAAGACAGCGGACCGGACACAGCTGCATCTGCCATGACNGCAAACAGCACCTGAAGACCAAACCAGATCGCAAGGCTCAGCACCACACCNANAACTGCAGCTGTTATGCCCGACAAGGCACGGGCAAGCGCGCGATTGCTGCNCAGGGATTCGATGTAGGGAGCGCCCAGAAAAATCCACAAAAAGCAGGGGGCAAATGTCATCCATGTCGTAACAGCTGCGCTGATCGTTCCAGCCAGCATGGGATCCAGCATGCCCGGGTTCCGGTACCCGCCAAGAAAACCGACAAACTGCGTCACCATGATCAGCGGGCCGGGGGTTGTCTCGGCCAAGCCAAGCCCGTCCAGCATTTCGCGCGGCGTCAGCCAGCCATANTGGCTGACAGNCTGCTGCGCCATATAGGCCAGAACAGCGTACGCCCCGCCAAAGGACACTACCGCAACCTGACTGAAGAACAGGCCTTGCTGGGTAAANATATGNGCAGGCCCAAGAACAANANACAAGCCAAGCAGCGGNCNCAGCCANATACCGCCACAAATCATCAGAACAAGCAGGGATTTTTGCCATGACGGGNGTNGGTGCTGGCTTGCAATCCNGTCANCAGGCCGCATCGCTGATCCATCATGATCTGGCGCATCGCCTGTCCCCTCACNGCGTCCTGAAAACAGGTAACCNGCCAGCGCCGCACCGGCAATGACCAGCGGAAACGGCACAGCAAAAACAAAGCTTGAAAGAAAGGACACCAGGGCTATCACNAGCAACAGGCGTTGATGCAAGACCCGNTGCGACAGCCGCCATACGGCGCTCAGCACAATGGCCAGAACCGCGGCTTTGATNCCGAAGAAAGCAGCCCCCATTGCCGCTGCCTGCTGGTAATGCACATAGATCATGCTCAACGCCAGAACGGTCACCGCCCCTGGCAGTACAAACAGCAGACCAGCCAATACGCCACCGCGCACGCGGTGCAGCAGCCAGCCAAGATAGATTGTCAGCTGCTGCGCTTCNGGCCCGGGCAACAGCATGCAGAAATTCAGCGCGTCNAGAAACCTTCGCTCGCTGANCCATTTCAGCTCGTCAACAAGCAGACGGTGCATCACNGCGATCTGGCCGGCAGGGCCACCAAAGCTGAGAAGGCTGATCTTCAGCCAGACAAATATGGCTATACGAAAGGGAATGACAGGGATGTCGCGTGAACCGTGATCCGGTTCCTGTCCGGTACGCGCATCGATTTCGTTCGGCGTGTCCGGCATTTCCTCTGCCTCCATCCACCAGAATAATGGCTGATTGTTATCCGTGTGATGGATAACAAGGGGTGGAGTATGCAACAGGCATGTGGCGAATTACAGATTTGCGGCGCAGGGGCTGCCTATTTCTTTCTGCGACGACGCTTTTTCGGCTTTTCTTCCGGTTCTGCCGGCCCGATAAGCTCCACCTCAAAGGTCGTTTTTTCATCGATCTGGCGACATACTTTCTGCACTTCAAGTTCAGACTTGGCTGCAATAACCATCCACATGTGATAACCGCGGACAAGCGAGAAGCTGCGGCGCAGCACCAGATGCGCGCGCTTGAAATACAGGCTGAGCAAAACAGACGTAATCAGGAACAATGCCCAGTGCACAGCAAGCGTGCACGCATAAATCATAATAAGTGCCACCAGCACTTCCCACAGCCTGTTGTAAACAACCCAGACAGGCGGAGCNANATAGGCCAATGGCGACAGGCGGGTATCAATGATCCGGCAGGACCGGCCCATATCTCGCAGCACCTCAAACAGAACGACATTTTCCTTCGGTTCAACAGTGAATTTCTGCAGCGCTGTGCGCGCAAGTTCTGCACGTTCAGGCCTGGCATATTCCAGCGTGGCACCGAGCGGGCCCTTGGTGATGATGTTGAACAGCGCGCCACCCCGGAACACCGTCAGAAGCAGACCAGCCTCATCTTCATTCTCAAACAGGATATCGAGGAATGTTTCGATGTCTTCATGAAACGGCTTGCCGTCAATCGACACGATAAGATCGCCATCCTGCAGACGAAGCGCGCGTGCGCGTGTTACGCCGCGAACATCCTTGATCTGGACGAATGTATTAGGGATCTGGCGGGTCGCCGTACCGGTTGTTGACGCTGTGTCACTTCCGGATTGATCGGGGGCGTCCGCGGCAGCGGACCCGGCCGCCGGTGCCGGCATGCCACCGGAGTCGGCGCCTTCGGGTGGCTCAGGCATATTTATGCCTGGCATGCCTTCGGAAGGAGTGTCTGCCAGCTCGGTCTGTTGCATAATATACTGGCTCTCAGGTTGGGGCGAAGCGACCGGCTGACCACTGGTGATCAGCGCGGCGGCAGCCATTCAATCAGGGATAGCTGACGCGGTTGTCGCGCTGCTGGAACAACTGCTGGATTTCGTTGTTCTGCACCGACAGCTGCCCAAGAAGCTTTACAATATCTTTCTGGTTGGTGATCAGCCGGTCAATGTTCTTTGTGTCAGACACACTTTCCGCCATCTTTACCATCGCGTCATTATTTGCCGCAGACATCGTTTCCAGCTGCTTCACCATGCGGCTCGTCTGGTTGCTCAATTCACCGGCGATGCCTGTCGTAATGGAGTTTGCCAGCGCCGCATTGCTCTCGGCAATCGTCGTCGAGGTCGTCTCCATCCCCGTCATCAGCGTCTCATTCGAGCGTGAAATCACATCACGAAGCCCGACAAGTTCATTGATCAGGGTTTCATTCTGGCCGGCCACCTTGCGTTGCGTCTGCAGAGCATCTTTCATGTTCTCAAGAGACTCATTCACCCCCTCGACATTTTCAGCAAACAGCACCAGCGCTTCCCGGCTGGTCGTCGTCATCGTATCCAGCTCGGACATTGTCCGGAAATAGATCAGGCCGGCGAACAGCAAAGCGGCAATGGCCGCCACCATCGACGATGAGAAGATGATTATTGAGTAACGATGAACACTCTTCACTGAAGCCTCCAGCTTTTTGTGGTCCCGCTTCGTCTTGTTATATTCAGACGTCACGTCGGTCGCCGCATCTGCGGCATCAAGCGCAATCTTGATGCTTTCCTGCACCGCATTGTACTCGGTCGTCATGCCAGTCTCCCGTTGGATCCGCTTGGCCTAGAGCCCTTCATGGGCTTTTCCTGTGCCGTGTAGTAAGCACATTTCATGCCAGTTTCCAGAAACACGGTACGCGAAGGCAGGTAAGGTCCCTTAAATCCAAACCGCCTGCACCCATAGGGATGGCTTGGTTCGTGCGTGATATAGTGGTGAACGCATTCGAAGCAATTTGGCTGCTTTTTCTTTGAAGCCGGAGCGCTCATCGCAACAACTCCTTGGCCTTGGCCACCAGATCACCGATCAGGAATCTGGCACCGCCAGCAAGGCACATTGCACCAGCCGTCCACATACCGGCATATTGCCAGAGCGGTGCGCCCTCATCCCTTAAAAGACTGCCATCAAGGATGAAATAGACACCGACACCGTAAAAACTCACGGTGCTGATCATTTCGCCAATGCTGCGCTTTTTGGGTTCATCTGCCATGATCAGGCCTCCGATTCCAACTTGCCAAATTCATCAAACCGTACTTCTGGCGGCAATGTCAGTTCAGGCATTTCCAGGGTTTCGCCATTGTTCACCCGAAAGACATAGGCCAGAACAATTGCGATTGCGTTATACAGAGCTTCGCTTATTTCGCCGCCAATTTCACTGGTGAAATACAGCGCACGTGCCAGCATGGGAATACGCAATGTCCTGACATTCGCGTCGGCACCGCGCTCAATAATCTGTTGGGCCAGCACGCCCTTGCCCATTGCCAGCACGGTTGGCGCGCCAGCCTGACCGGTAGTATATTGCAATGCCACCGCAAAATGGGTCGGGTTGGTGATGATCGCCGTTGCATTCGGCACATTGTCCAACGCCTCGCGCTGGCGCGCCGAGTCCTGTGACTGCTGATACTGCATGCGGCGAATTTTTGCTTTCACCTCGGGCGAACCTTCGGACTGCTTGGAATCATCCTTTACTTCCTTGATGGTCATCCGCAGCGACTGCATATGCGTGTGCTTTTGCCAGGCAAAGTCGATCACGGCGATGATAAACAGCGCCACAAGCAAACCGCCAACCAGAATGGGGAATGTGGCAGAAGCACGCCCGATACCCTGCGCCAATGACCCAGCAGACAAATACACAAGCTTGGGAAGCTGCGCGTAGATGATCAGCCCGCCAATGCTGAAAAGCAGGCTTACCTTCAGCACTGCCTTGCCAAGTTCAACCAGCCCCTTTACCGAAAACATACGCTTCAGGCCGGCAAGCGGATCAATCCGGTTTGGTTTNAAATGCATGGCCTGAGACGAGAAATTGACCCCGCCCACAGCTGCCTGCGTCATGATCACCACAATCNCCAGCGGCANCCCNACAATAATCGTTGCCATCACCAGCATGCCGAACGCGCGACGCACCTTGGCAAGGCCAAGCGTATCGAGATTCATGCCGGAATCGATGATAAACAAGGACCCCCAAGCATCAATCGGCCCACTGACAAACGGTTCTAGCCCCAAATACATCAGCAAGGCAAATGACAGTGTCGAAAAGACCATCATTTCNTTTGAGGTGAGGACACGCCCTTCCTCGGCGGCTTTATCAAGCCGNCGTTGGGTGGGTTCTTCGGTCTTTTCCTGACCGTCCTGATTTTCTTCAGCCATCGCCAAGACCTCCGATCAGAACACGCATNGCGGTCAGGGCACTTTCAATCAGCGACTGCGCACTGNCGCCNAGGGCCGAGGCCGAGAAATACAGCAGAATAAAGACCGCAAGCAGGGAAATGGGAAAGCCGAAGGAGAACAGGTTCAACTGCGGC
The DNA here is from genome assembly GCA_002683535.1 of SAR116 cluster bacterium. GTDB lineage: Bacteria > Pseudomonadota > Alphaproteobacteria > Puniceispirillales > Puniceispirillaceae > UBA8309. The sequence goes on along the minus strand of NYTO01000108.1, from coordinate 4,433 downwards.
GCGGAACGGGTGATGATACCGATGGTCACGTTAATCAACAACAGTACCATCGCGATTGGCAGCATGATTATCGTAGCGGCAAGGAACATTGATCCAGCGGCTGAAATGCCCGCTTCCAGCAGCAAGCCGGGATTCACCGTGCCACCGATCGGCAGAATGCGGTAGGATTCAAGCATCGTCCCGATCGCCAGAAGATGCCCGTCAACCGACAGAAAAATCACCAGCAGGAACAGATACAGGATCTGGCTGACAACCGGAGTCTGTCCACCCGTTGATGGATCAACCTGGGCCGCAAAGCCAAGGCCGGCGGAAGCGGCAATTTTTTCACCTGCCAGCAAAATGGCCGAAAACCAGATGGTCAGGGTAAGACCGGCTGTCAATCCGATGGCGATTTCCACCAGCATCATCATCACACCGGCCGCCGAAGTCAGTGTCATCACATCAACCGGCGGAGCCTGCCCGGCGATAGCGGTGCCCAGAGCAAACGCCATGACAATTCTGACCTGCAAGGGCAACCACCGCGCACCAAAAATGGGCGATGACAGCAAAAAGGCACCAATGCGCAATGTCGACAACAGAAAAATGAGCAACAGCTCGGTGATGAACTGGAGATCAATTCCAGGCAACTTCATCACTTCCTGTGTGGCCAGACCCAACATGATTCGCTCAGCTTATGTTTGCGATCTGGTCAAAGATAAACATGAAATAATCCGACAGCTGCGCCAACATGAAACCGGACAGAAGGCCAAATGTCATGATGACGATCACCAGCTTGGGAACAAAGCTGAGGGTCATTTCATTGATCGATGTTGCTGCCTGAATGATACCGATCAGCAGACCGATCGCCAGGGCCACAGCCAGGATCGGACCAGCGGCAACGATGATCTGCCAGAAGGCAATCCGCAAAAACTCGATATTCGAATCAAAATCCATTTTCCGGTACCTTCCGGTTACGACACTGAATAGGTGGCGACAAGTGATCCGACCGTCATGGCCCACCCGTCAACAAGAACGAACAGCAGCAGCTTGAACGGCAGCGCGACAAGCATCGGGCTGAGCATCATCATGCCGAGCGACATCAGGATCGAGGCGATCACCATGTCGATCACCAGGAAGGGCAGAAACAGCAGGAACCCGATCTGGAAGGCTGTCTTCAACTCGGACGTGATAAAGGCTGGCAGAAGAACATTCAGTGGCACATCTTCCGGCGTGGCATAGGGCTGGTCCCCCATCATTTCGGAAAACATCACCAGATCATTGACCCGTGTGTTCTGCACCAGAAAGCGCTTCATCACCTCGGTGCCTTCGACCAGCGCAACCTCGGCCGGCTTCAACCCGTCAAGATAGGGGGAAATCACGTCAGCATTCAGCGTGTTGAAGGTTGGCGCCATTATGAAAAAGGTNAGGAACAGCGCAATNGCCACCAGCACCTGGTTTGGCGGTGTCTGCTGAGTGCCCATCGCCTGTCGCAGNATCGAAAGGACGATGATAATCCGCGTAAAGGATGTCATGCCAAGGACCAGCGATGGCAGCATGGTCAANGCCGTCATCAATGCCAGGATCTGTAATGACAATGAATAGGTCGACCCGCCATCACCCTCATTGATGCTGAAGGCGGGAATGCCGGGCATTTGCGCTGCTGCCGGACTGATCAGAAACAGGCAGGCCAGAAAGGCAACAATGATACTCGCCGCCGGGCCGGGATACCGTTTGGTAGACTGAATCATTTGCCGAACTCCAGATTCGGGTTGTTGCGCCGTGCTTGTGCGATTGCAGCGGAGAACGCATTTTGCGGCTTGCTGGCACGCGTCTTCGGCGAAGGCGAATCTGCCTTTGAAGACGATTTCTTGGCAGCAGCTGCAGGTTGTTGCAGATGTGCAGATGTTGTTTGGAATTCCGGTGCATTGCCATCAACAGGCATGAACCCTGCCGCATGGCCCTTGCCAACATGTACAAGGAAGCTGCGACCATCCACCTCGATCAGGTGAAGGCGCTGCTGCGGTGCAAGTGACAGATCCTCTACATGCACCATCCGCCGCGATGCGTGCAGCTTGCTGGCAATGCCGCCCTTGTGGCGTCTTATAAACCACATCACGGCAATCAGCATGAGAATGAACACCACAATCGTGATGATCTGCTCTGGTGAAATAGATGGCTGCACTGGCATGACAATGCTCCGAGAGGATTGATTCTGCCCTGTAAAGGCAAGACACATGCCAAATCGGTACTCATGTCGCAGGAAATTTATATCCCACTGTATTAAATGAATTTTAACCAGCCCTTCTGACTGGCGCGATACCACTAGCAGATGGCGGGTGTCTGTTTTTCGACCTGGCAGCACCTATTGTTCGCGCTGCTGTCAAAATGCCGACGGGGGGCGGGGCGCCTACCATGGCGATGCTTTCAATTCGTCGTCAGACAGTTTCCATGCGTGTTGCCGGATCAACAATTTCGGTGAAGCGGACGCCAAAGCGCTCGCCAACCATGACGATTTCTCCCTTGGCGATCATCGTTCCATTCGCAAGGATATCAAGCGGGTCACCAGCCAGCCGGTCGAGCTCGATGACAGAACCTTCATTCAGGCGTAGCAGATCACGAATTTTTATTTCTGCCTGACCGACCTCGACAGTCAGCTGCACCTCGATGTTTTCGAGAAGCCTCATATTTTCGGCACTAACCCTTCCAGCAAGCGTCGGGTCCATGACGGCTGCATCTGTACTGGCATTATCTGCACCGGCACTTGTTTCTGTTTCTTCAGCCATGACTCTGTCCTTTCAATTGCGCACACTGTCAGTGCTCATATCACCGCGTCTGCCGCTAATCTTTTGGGCGTGAAACAAGGTTGACCGCGGCGTTGATACCGACTTCACCCAGCTCCCCAAGGAAGGCTTTTTCATCTTCAATAAAGAACTGGATGCCTTCATTAATGAGTATCGGGAATGTATCACCGGCCTGCATATTGATCAGCTTTTGCATCGAAACTTTAGGCTCACTAAGGATCGCTTTCACATCAAGCGGAATATCAAGCACCGCGCGCTCCATCTTGTCGCGCCAGCTCTGATCATCCTCTTCAGCCAGATCAGCCGTCAGGCGTGATCGTAGCTGAGCAGCGATCGGGCGTAATGTCTGCAGAGGATAGATAATGTCAAAGCTGGCCGCATCCGTGTCAGGTAACTGAACCACAAAAGAACAGATAATCACCAGTTCCGAACCGTCGACGAACGACGCAAACTGCGGATTGATTTCACGATTTTGGTGGGTAATCGTGATTTGCATTAGATCTTTCCACGCCACCTGCAGCTTCTCATTCAACCCTTCATTGACAAGTTCGATAATTCTTTCTTCTGTTGCTGTAAATTCCGTACGGCGGGACTGAAGCGCAGCAATTTTTCCGCCGTAATAGCTGTTGGTCAGCACGGAAATGAAACTAGGTGTCATCACTGTCAGCAAATTACCCCGAAGTTCTTCTATCCGACTCATGTTCAAGCTCATAAAGTTTTCGATACCAGCTGTGTATTCGTCGAACGTCTTTACTTCGGGCGGGAAGGAGGAAATCCGTGGCTGCATCCGCAGCATCGGCAGAAACACAGACCGGATCAGCCGTGCAAAGCGTTCATTGATAATCCTCAGAGCATGAAAGTCGCCAAGCAGGGACAGGTCGTCCGATCCAAATTCAAACGGAACGACCTCATTCATCTCACCTGATGAGGCTGGCGAATCTGTATCGCTGCCAAGCCCTTCAATAAGGGCATTAACCTCATCACTACTCAGCTTGCGCGTCGATGCCATCCTCTACCCTCCGAACCTTGTTTTACGCAGCGTCAACCTATTGCAGCACAAATGATGTGAAATGCACATCCTCGACGCCTCCAAAATTCTCAAGCTCTTCTAGCTTGGCATTGATTGCATCGCGAAGAGCATCTGCCAGCAACTCGCGACCTTCACCACCACGGACTTGCTCCTCCGAGAAGTCGCTGATAACCCCGAGGATGATTGAGCGCAGAGCCAATTGATGGGAATCAACATTCATCATTACGGTGTCGTCGTACTGGGTTGACACGCCAATCCCCACCTGAAGCATCTTACGCGAGCCGGCAAGATTTGTGGTGAAGGTGCCTGCAAATTCATGATAAATCGTCTCGAACACTTCTTCTTCGGGCGCCGCCTTCGACTGCTTGGACGGGGTACTGTTATCGGCCTCCATCTCTTCAGCTTCTTCGCGCTCCTGCATTTTACGTTCGATGATTTCTTCAATTTCCTCAGATGGATCAGGTTGGCCACTACCAAAAATTAGCCAGCCAGCAGCAATACCGATACCAACCATCAAGAGACCACCACCGCCAAAAATCGCGATTTTCTTTACAAGCCCGCCACCGGCTGGCTGTTCTTCTTCACTCTCAGCCATTGTTGTGTTTCCTTCTCACGAACCTCAA
>NYTO01000107.1 GCA_002683535.1 SAR116 cluster bacterium | reverse complement strand
TCAATGCCAGATCGCGCTTGGCCTCGGCATCGCCGCCCCGCGTTTTCTTGACCAAAGCTGCCATGCGGCGTTCCAGCGATTCGATATCGGCCAGCATCAACTCGGTTTCCACGGTGGCCGCATCACGCAGAGGATCCACCGACCCGTCAACATGGGTGATCTCGCTGTCATCGAAGCAGCGCAACACATGCGCGATTGCGTCTGTTTCGCGGATATTGGCGAGAAACTGGTTGCCAAGCCCTTCGCCCTTGGAGGCACCGCGGACAAGCCCGGCAATATCGACAAATTCAAGCTGGGTGGGGATGACCGTTGCCGATCCGGCCAGACTGGCCAGCGCGTCAAGACGCTGGTCGGGGACAGCCACGCGGCCGGTATTTGGCTCGATCGTGCAGAAGGGATAGTTTGCAGCCTCGGCCGCAGCGGTTTCTGTCAGCGCATTGAACAGGGTCGACTTGCCCACATTCGGAAGACCGACAATTCCACAATTGAACCCCATCAGCCGTCCTTTCCGTCCGGCGCTGCCGGATCATCCTGTGCGGGCAGTTTCGGGGCCGGTGCCAGATAGGCCACACGACTCATGAAACCGCCATCATCATTCGCTACCAGCCTGTTGGCCTCGTCTGCCATGGCTCTCATGATGGCAGGCAACCAGCCGTTGCGTTCCTCGGCTGTAAAATCCATCAGCACCCATTTGCGGATGTCGATCCGTGATCCTGGGATGACCTGTTCAGGACGTCCCACACCAATGCGCACCCGCCAGTAATCGCTGCCAAGATGCCGGTCAATATCGCGGATGCCGTTATGCCCGCCATGGCCGCCCCCCCGCTTGACCCGCACTTTGCCGGCCACAAGGTCAATCTCGTCATAAAAGACAAAAACCTGCGCAGGAGGAATCTTGAAAAAGCGGGATATCTCGCCGACTGGCCCGCCTGACTTGTTCATAAAGGATTGCGGCTTGGCAAGAAGCAGCTTCTCACCGCCAAGCCGACCTTCGGCGACGACCGCACCTGACTTGGCCTTCCATGGGGCAAAGCCATGGCGTTCGGCAATTTCATCAAGTGCGAGAAAACCGGCATTATGCCGGTTGCCGGCGTATTCAGCGCCTGGGTTGCCAAGTCCTGCGAACATCAGCATGACGGTTTCGAGCCGGCATCGGTCAGCGGCCGGGGCATGCCCCGACCGCGCCGAGCCGTTTACTCGCCGTCTTCTTCTGCAGCGGCCTCTTCGCCCTCTGCTGCTTCGTCTTCATCTTCGTTCTTCACGCCGCCACCAGGTGATGCCAGCGTGGCCACGGTAAAGTCGCGGTCAGTGATGGTTGGTGTCACGCCATCGGGAAGTTCAATCGCACTGATATGGATTGAATCGCCGATCTTCACACCGTCCAGATCGATGGTGATCTTTTCCGGAATGGCCGTTGCCGGACAATTCAGTTCCACCTCATAGCGGACAACGTTCAACACGCCGCCAACCTTGATGCCGGGGCACTTGTCTTCGTTGATGAATTCAACCGGAACGGCAACAGCAACTGTTGCACTGGCCGAAATGCGCAGGAAATCCATATGCATCACGACATCACTTACCGGATGGAACTGGATGTCGCGCGTCAGCACTGTGGATTTGGCGCCAGCGACGTCAATTTCCAGCAGGCGGCCAAAAATGCCGGGCTGGTGGACGATCTTGGTAATTTCGCGGGCTTGCATAGTGATGCCCACCGGATCTTGCTTGTTGCCGTAGATTACGGCAGGGACGAGGCCTGCGCGGCGTGCCGCACGGGCGGACCCCTTACCGACCCGTTCGCGCTCGGAAGCGCTGATGGTTGTCATGTCAGACATTGTCATTCTCCTTGAAATACAATGTGCCATGCCTCCAGGGGTGCATAGCGCGCCGAGATATAGGCCCATACCGGCGAAAACTCAAGGAAAAAGGGGAAGTTACAGGGCCGCTCGAAACCTAGAACAGCGTCGAGACCGAGCGTTCTTCATTGATCCGGCGAATTGCCTCGCCAAGCAGTGGTGCAATCGACAGTTGGCGGATGTTGCGGGCCACGCGCACCGCCTCGGTTGCCGGGATCGAATCTGTTGTCACAAGCGAATTCAGGGGCGATGCGGCAACACGGCTGACGGCCCCGCCAGACAGCACGCCATGCGTGACATAGGCATCCACGCTGATCGCGCCACTATCNATCAGNGCCGCNGCNGCGTTACATAANGTACCGCCCGAATCAACAATGTCATCNACCATGATGCAATGTCGTCCNTCCACATCACCGATGATGTTCATGACTTCCGANACACCGGCCTTTGGTCGGCGCTTGTCGATGATGGCAAGATCAGCATCAAGACGGCTGGCCAGCGACCGCGCGCGCACCACACCCCCGACATCTGGCGAGACGATCATCAGATTGCCGTTCGTGTACCGNGTCTTGATATCGTCGATGAAGACAGGCGCGGCGAACAGGTTATCTGTCGGAATATCGAAAAANCCCTGTATCTGGCCAGCATGCAGATCAATNGTCAGCACCCTGTCGGCACCGGCCGAGGTGATGAGGTTGGCCAGCAACTTTGCCGANATTGGTGTGCGGGGGCNNGACTTGCGGTCCTGACGCGCATAGCCGTAATAGGGCAGGACAGCCGTGACCCGGCGGGCCGAACCACGGCGCAGCGCATCCAGCGCCACCAGAAGTTCCATAACATTGTCATTGGCCGGAAAGCAGGTGGACTGCATCACGAATACATCTTCGCCGCGCACGTTCTCGCCAATTTCGACAAAGACTTCCATATCGGCAAAGCGGCGGACGTCAGCCTTGGTCAGGGGGACATCAAGATAGGCCGCGATAGCTTCGGCCAGCGGTCGATTACTGTTGCATGACAGGATTTTCATTTACAACTCGGTGACCACCGGTGCTGNCGTCGGGAATGCCTGTTGAAGTGATAGCAACCCGCCCCATCGCGGGCAAGGCACTTGGTTCGTCTTTGTGACAGAATTGTTAAATTCCTGCTCATTACATAAAGCAGCTTGCCAGCAGGCCGATGAACAGAAGTCCAAGAAAAATATAGAGATGCGGCATGTTTGTCNTNTCTTTCCNGCGCTGTCTTCAGGTTAGTGGNCNGGTTTTCTGATCACTGAAATCTGCCGNCCCGAATCGCCCTGATGGCGATGTGTTGCCACCCTGTGCGAGAAAAAGGGCAGGGAATCCGGGGGACGAGTGCTGCGCTGTGTAGGTNTCCACCCCGCAATCATGGATCGCGGCCACCCCAAGGGCGNTCAGGTGATGCCGGACAAGACCNGCAAGATCAAAACGGAAATGNTCCGGACCATCGNCAACAAAGCAGCTGGCCGTCTGGTCGCGCAGTGATGGCGAACTGAGCNACAGGGCTTCGTCCCGCATGTCCTGCCCGACCTGATAGCTGGGCTGGCGAATGGTCGGGCCGATCATCGCNGTGATATCGCCGGCACCGGCATCCTGCATCGCGGTAACGGTGGACGCGATNATCCCGGCCACAGCGCCGCGCCACCCCGCATGGCAGGCACCGACGACTGTCGCATCGGCATCGGTCAGCAAGAGCGGCAGGCAATCGGCAGTCAGGATGGACAGNGCAAGACCGGGCTGCGTTGTGATGATGCCGTCNGCGCGAATCATCTGGTCGCGCGGGGCAGCAACGGGGGTCGCGGCATCTGCTGTGATGCAGGTTGTGCCATGCACCTGATAAACGGCGACAANCTGTTCTGGCCCAGTGGCCAGCGCCACGGCAGCAGCCGACCTGTTTTGAGAAACCAGCGCCGGATCATCGGCAGAGCCATANCCACAATTCAGGCTGGCATAGATGCCTGTGCTGATGCCGCCCTCTGCCGAGAAGAATCCGTGCGGGGCCAGCGCGGCGGTTTCGGCATGGCGCAGAAACCGGGGCGNACCGTCAGCAATTTCGAATCCGCTGCCAAGCATCATGTTATCTGTCCTCCACCTGCCCGGCGGTATTGTGCCCGGCTGCGCTGGTTATGTCGTCTGGGGCAAAGCCCGGAGGCAGACCATCACCGTCCGGCACCAGCAGCGCCACCTTGAACACTGTGCCCATCTGCGCCGGGCTGGTCAGCCTGTCAACAGCGGCATACAGCGCGCGGCGCGTTTCAGGGTCGGCCAGTTTGCCAGCGGCCTCGGCACGTTCGGCCAACCCGGTCTGCAACAGAAAGCGGCCTTGCGGCACTGGCGGGATCAACCGTGCCCCGGCTGCCGCGGCGGCCCTGCCAAGCGCAGCAAAATCGACCCAGTGTGACAGGTCGGCGGCCCCGGGCATGTGAAAGATATCAACCGGCTTGTGCGCCGCGACAGCCTGCAAGCTGTCCCCCGGATTGTCGTTGGTGCCATAGTCGACAATCAGCATTGCGCCGCCGCGCCTGGCAATCGCACCAGCCAGCGCCGACATCACGCTGTCAGCCAATGGACATTGTTCGATCACTGCGCCGTCAGCCACATCATTGTGCGATGGTGCCGGATTATATGATGGCGTTGGCTGATCATCGGCAACCGGACCGATAGCAAATGTCAGGCGTCCGTCTNTCACCGNNACTTGCCGATGATGCCAGTTGCCGTGATGGCGGATCANTTGGGTTACGGGCAGCGCGTCAAAAAATTCATTGGCAATGCCAAACAGNGGCCCGTGNGATGCGGCCAGCAGGGTATCGATATCGTCATGCCAGGCGGTGTCAGCCTCGCCAAGCTGGTCGGCCTGCAGCTGGCGCAGATGCTGACCGGTTTCCAGCAGATGCAGCGGACATTCTGTCATCTTTGGCATCAACTGTGCCCAGACATGCCGCATATCACGCATCAGCGTGCCGCGTCCGGGGCCAAACTCGATCACGGCTGCTTGTGAAGGTGAGCCGGCCAGTTCGAACATATGTGCCAGATAGAGGCCACACATCTCGCCAAACAATCCTGAAATCTCTGGCGCGGTCGTGAAGTCCCCTTGCGATCCGAAGGGATCGGGCTGCTGATAATAGCCGTCCTGCGCATCGCCAAGGCAGGCGGCCATGAAATCATCAACCCCGATCGGGCCGTTCCCATCGATACGGGCTATCAACCGGTCGCCAAGTGGTGTGTCGCCGGAACTGGTCATGCCGCGTGCGTGCCATTGCCGGGTAATGACCGCCACAGGATATACAGCCCGCCAGCAATCATCGGCAGACACAGCAGCTGGCCCATCGTGACAAGACCCATCAGTGTGCCCAGTTGCGGGTCGGGTTCACGCACAAATTCAACCATGAATCTGGCACACCCATAGCCGATCAGCAGAACCGCAGACAGGCGGCCCGTCATGTTCAGCCAGCCCCGGGTATAGCCGTACAGCATTATCAGGCCAATCAGCAGACCTTCCAGCCCGGCTTCATAGAGCTGGCTGGGGTGGCGGGGCATACCGTCACTGCCAGGAAAGACCATGCCCCAGGGCAGTTCAGTCACCCGGCCATATAACTCGGCATTGATGAAATTCGATATACGGCCAAGACACAGGCCGATCGGCACCACCATGGCCACTCGGTCGCTGACACGCAGAAACGGTATGCCGCGGCGCCTTGCAAACAACCACATCGCGATGATCACACCGGCAAGCCCGCCATGGAAGGCCATGCCGCCCTGCCACACTTTCAGGATATCCATCGGATATGCCAGATAATAGGCAGGTTGATAGAACAGCACAAAGCCGATCCGCCCGCCAAGAATGACCCCCAGCAAGACACGGTTCAGCAGGCTGTCGATGCCGACAAGGTCTATCGGTGCCGTGTCGCGTCGCGCCTCGCGCCGCAGAATCCAGTACCCTGCCAGCAGTCCGACGATATAGGCCAGCGCATACCACCGGATGCCAAACCCGCCAAAATTTATGAGGAACGGGTCGAATTCCGGAAGAATTATGCCTGTTGTCATCAGCGTGTCCTGTTTTGCTGGCCCGGCTGTTATGGCCGGTACAGTATCGCAAAGCGCTGGCCAGTGGTATTGGAAAGCGCGCTGTATTATCCTAGATATAGCAAAGTCATCAACTGCCTGATGTACCAGCCAGACGGCGGCTGTTCTGTGCCGTGATACAATGCTGTGATACGATGTCGTTATACGATGCTGTGTCTTGGCCCTACCCAGAGGAGATGGTGATGCGTTCGCGTCCGGGACTGATTTCTGATCTTGCACAGGTTGCCAACGGGGCAGCGTCGGCGCTTGGCGGTCTGCGCGAGGAAATTGAAAATATCGTCTCGGCCCGGACTGAACGCGCGCTGAATGCGCGCGGCCTTGTCACCCGCGAAGAATTTGATGCGCTGCGAACACGGCATGAGGCGCTGGCCGCCCGGCTGGCTGCCATGGAAGCAGATATGGCCGCAGCATCAGCGGCCCCGGCGAAGAAGACGGCCAGCAAAGCTGCTGCAAAATCGGCGCGTAAAGCTGCTGGAAAGACACGCAGCAAGCGTTGATTCGTCGACGATTCTACCCCTTGTAGGCTAAAATCTGCGCGCTTTGTCCTGCATATGTGTCAGCGGCGGTGCCGGCTGTGGCGCGGCGGCTGTTTTTCTGCGCCGGAAAAAGCTGTTGATTTCCGCTGATTCGGAGCAGTTATCCACAAGCAGATGTGGGTCCTGGTGCCTTCATACACAAAATATTGTGTTGAAAGCAGAACGGCGTTACGGCATTCTGCGATGGCTGCCAGCACCCGGCAGAACTCGCATTTCGGACATACAACCATGGCCACCGGCACCGCATTACAGGACCAGACCCTTGCGCACCCGATTGAACTGGTGACGCGGTTCGTTGCGCGTCAGG
>NYTO01000106.1 GCA_002683535.1 SAR116 cluster bacterium | reverse complement strand
ATGGCGTCTGGCCGCATCGGCATCTGTGAAAATACCGGTGCATTCCATGACCAGATCAACACCCAGATCACCCCAGCGGCAGTCCTCGGGCGTTCGTTCGCTGAGATAGGTGATACGCTGGTCATCGATCTGAATGAAACCGTCACCGGCTGTTATGGTCTGGCGCAGACGGCCATGTGTTGAATCGAGTTCGAGCAGAAGGGCTGATGTTTCGGCGGGTGCCAGATCATTGATCGCGACAATCTGAAAATCGCTGCGCGGCGACTCCAGAAGCGCGCGCACTACATTCCGGCCAATCCGGCCAAACCCGTTGATAGCAATCTGTTTCATAATACCCCCTTGCAAAAACCCGTGCCAGCAAATGCCCGTTTGTGCACATCGACTGATTAAGCTGGCACAGGGGTGGTGTCAATAAATAAATCAAAATGATTTAAATATAATTGACTGGGGAATCAGTACATGGTTTCTGGTGTCCAGCGCGCTGGATGTGCCATGGTCCTTAAGCACCGGATTTTGGGCATGCTGGATTTCGGACAGGCCGCATTTCAGACCTGTTGGAGTTCAGGCATGTTACGTGCGACAAATAGCGGGGCCGCAATCAGCCAAGCTGGCAAAAAGGGATGTGGCCGGGCAGGATATTGAATGAAAGCGCAGTCATCCATCGGCGATCATCGCCTGCAATCATCACATGGCGGCAATCAGGTCACAGTCGGACAGTATAATGAACGGCTGGTGATTTCGCTGTTGCGCCGCCACAGTTGGCTGACCAAGGCCGAACTGGCGCGCCTGACAGGGCTGTCGGCACAGACCATGACGGTGATCGTCAAGCGGCTGATGGAAAATGATCTGCTGGTGCAGGGTGACAAGCAGCGCGGCAGGGTGGGCCAGCCTTCAACCCCGTTCGGGCTGAATCCGCGCGGTGCCGTGTCGATCGGCATCAAGATTGGCCGCCGGTCACTGGATATCATGGTGATGGGGTTTGACGGGTCGGTGATCGAACGGCGCACCGACCGGTTCGCCATTCCCGAAGCTGCCTCGACGCTGGCGCTGATCCGCACCGGACTTCCCGAATTGATTGCCGCGCTGCCCTCTGGTCTGCAGACCCGTATCCTTGGCGCCGGCATTGCCATGCCGCGCACAATGGCCGGCTGGGAAGACGAGATGAACCTGCCTGCCGGTGCGCTGGCTGGTTGGGCTGATATTGATATTGTGGCCGAGATCGAGATGCTGGTGCAGGCACCAACCTATCTGCTGCATGATGTGTCAGCCGCCTGTCTTGCTGAACTGTGTTTCGGTGTTGGCAAGGATATCCAGAACTTCTTCTATATCTATGTCGGCAGCTTTGTTGGGGGCGGGCTGGTCCTGTCGAACAAGCTGCAGACTGGTGCGCATGGCAGTGCTGCCTCAATCGGGTCCTTGCCCACCGGCCTGTCGATGGATAGCGGTGCAACCGGCGACAAGGCAGCGCAATTGATCGAACGCGCCTCACTGACCGGATTTGAGGCGATGGCACGTGCCGCCGGGCATGATGATCCGCACGCCTTCTATTATGGTGAGCAGGACACCTCTACCCGTGCGCTGTTCTCGCAATGGGCGGTTGATGCTGCCGACAGTCTGGCCTTCGCAGTGACGGTGACAGCGGCTGTGCTGGATCTTGATGCGGTGGTTATCGCTGGCGGGTTGCCGCATGACCGGGTGGCTGAACTTGTGGCGCTGACGCATGAGCGTCTGCCGCGCTATAACACCAAGGGCCTGCATCTGCCGCAAATTCACCAGGCGGCCATCGGCATTGATGCGCGCGCGCTTGGCGGGGCGTTTGCGCCGATCTACACGCATTTCTCGCTGGAACGGAACGCATTGCTGATCGAGGGGTAATCCTGCAGCGGCGCACCGGCGACCGAAGGGCATGGTATTCGGTGGTATTGGGTCCGGTGGTATTGGGCGACAACTTGCCTGTCCGCAGGATAAATGCCATCTTCGAAGACGTTAATTCCTTTTGGTCAGCCGACCCTGTTGATCCGGACCCGCCACCATGACTTCAGCGCAAATCAAGCCGCCCGCATCGCATTCAGCAACACGGCATCCATTGGTGACGCCGCAGCATATCGAGTCATATCGGGCCAATGGCGCGGTGCTGGTGAAGGGGCTGTTTGCTGATCATGTTGATGATATTGCCGCCGGCATTGCGATGAACATGCAGGCACCGGGCCCCTATGCGGCTGAAAACCTGAAGCCGGGGGAGACTGGCCGGTTCTTTGACGACTATTGCAACTGGCAGCGCATTCCGCAGTTTGAACAGGTGATCCGCAATTCTGCCGTGGCGAGCGTCGCTGCAGACCTGATGGGATCACAGATGGTGCAATTGTTCCATGATCACGTACTGGTGAAAGAGCCCGGCACGTCCAAGCCAACTCCCTGGCATCAGGACAGCCCTTATTATTTTGTCGAGGGGCAGCAGACGGTCAGTTTCTGGTGNCCGGTCGACCCGGTGGAGCAGGCAACGCTGCGCTGTGTTGCCGGATCGCATAAATGGGCCCGCCCGGTGTTGCCGACANGATGGCTGTCGGAGGACACNTTCTATGCTGATGAAAGCGAATGGATGCCGGTGCCCGACCCCGATGCNGAGGGCATGGATGTNCTGGAATGGCCGATGGAACCGGGCGATGCTGTGGCATTCGACTTTCGGGTGCTGCACGGGGCCCGCGGCAATGACAGTGCGATACGCCGGCGTGCCTTTTCGGTGCGGCTGGTCGGTGATGATGCGCGATACGTCACACGTCCCGGTCGAACCTCGCCTCCGTTTCCGGGTCATGGTATGACAGACGGAGACAGGTTGCGTGCGGACTGGTTTCCAATCCTTCTGGACCGCCGCGATGATAAAGGTACCACAACTTCAAAAGCAGGGTCAGATGCGTAGACAGGTCGTTATTATCGGGGCTGGTCCATCAGGGTTGCTTCTTGGCAGGCTTCTGGATCTGGCGGGCATCGACAATATCGTTCTGGAACGCCAGACACAGGATTATGTGCTGGCCCGCATCCGGGCCGGTATTCTGGAACAGACGACGGTCGATCTGATCCACCGTGCCGAGGCAGGTAGCCGGTTGGCCGCGGAAGGCATCAAGCATCACGCGATGCAGCTGGCGTTCGACTACAAGGCGGTTTCGATTGATCTGTCACGCCACACCAATGGCAAGGTTGTCACCGCCTATGGGCAGACCGAGGTAACGCGTGATCTGTGTGAAGCGCGTGACAGCGCTGGCAGTGCCACCGTCTATGAGGCGGATCATGTCGAGATACATGACATTGATGGTGATGCGCCATATGTGACCTATGTGAAGGACGGAACAGGGCACCGCATTGACTGTGATCTGATTGCCGGTTGTGACGGGTATCACGGGGTCAGCCGGCGCACGGTCCCCGAATCGGCCATCACCACCTATGAGAAAATCTATCCGTTTGGCTGGCTGGGCCTGTTGTCCGACACGCGGCCGGTGGCGCAGGAAGTTGTCTATGCCAATACCGAGCGCGGCTTTGCGCTGTGTTCCATGCGGTCGATGACGCGGTCACGCTATTACATCCAGTGTGATGTCGATGACAAGGTCGAGAACTGGAGCGATGATGCGTTCTGGGACGAGTTTCGCCGCCGTCTGCCGCCAGAGATGGCCGATGCGCTGGAAACTGGCCCGTCGATTGAAAAGAGTATCGCCCCGTTACGCAGTTTCGTGGCTGAACCGATGCGCTTTGGCCGGTTGATGCTGGCTGGTGATGCTGCGCATGTCGTGCCGCCCACCGGGGCCAAGGGGCTTAACCTTGCGGCGTCAGATATCCATTACATGTATGATGCCATCCTGGGCTTTCTTCAGGACCATGATGCCGCGGCGCTGGATGAATATTCGCGGCGTGCGCTGGCGCGGGTGTGGAAAGCAGAACGCTTTGCCTGGTGGTTGACCACGCTGACACACCGGTTCAATGACGATCCCTTCGAGCAGCGGATGAAAGAAGCCGAACTGGCCTATATCACGACATCCGATGCAGGCCGCCAGATGGTTGCCGAAAACTATGTGGGGTTGCCGCTCTAGCCGGAGTCCTCACCGGGATTGTCTGCGGGGTCATGTTTCGACCCCTTGTCCTCTTTTTCCAGCTTTTCAAGCGAGGCACGCTGGCGGGCCGGGTCACGTTCGGGGCGATGCTGGCGGGTAAACACCCGCCCGCTCTGCAGCGCATCCTGACCAAGGCGGCTATGAATATCATCAATGGCAGCTTCCAGGCTGTCCTGACGCGTGTCGCTATCGCCAGCAAGATCAAGAAGGTTGGCCCCGTCTGGTGGTCCCAGCTGTTCGGCGCCGATGCCAAGCAGCCGGTAGCGCCGCTTGCCGCCAAGTTCGCCTGCCAGAAGCGCCCGCCCGACGGTAAACAGCATATGCGCCTTGTCGGTGCGTGATGACAGGGTCTGGCTNCGCGTCAGAATGCGATGATCGGGGCGTTTGAGTTTCAGCGTCACCCGTCCGCCAGCAAGGTTCTGCGCTTTCAGCCGGGTCGACACTTTCTGGCACAGCACTTCCAGTTCGGCTTCCAGCGCGGCAGCGCTTCCAAGGTCCTTGAGGAAGGTGGTCTCGCTGGAGATGCTCTTGACGTCGCGCTCTGGCGTTACGNCACGCGGGTCGATACCGGCCGCAAGATCGCGAATGGTGCCTGCCCGCCGCCCCAGAATGCCGGTCAGCTGTTCGGCCGGCGCGGTGACCAGATCATTGCAGCTCGCAAGGCCGGCAGCTTGCAGACGCGCCACCGCCGACTTGCCAAGCCCGAACAGGACAGACACNGGCTGCGGGGCCAGCCAGTCGCGTGCCTCGGCCATGCCGATGATAAAAAAGCCGTCCGGCTTGTCGCGGTCCGAGGCCATTTTTGCCAGTGATTTGGTACCGCTGAGACCAACCGATACGGTGATGCCGATCTCGTCGCGGATGCTGTTCTGCAAACGCACCAGCGCCTCGGCCGGNCTGCAGCCATGCAGCTTCTGGGTGCCTGTCAGATCAAGNAAAGCTTCATCAATCGAAACNGGCTGAACAAGCGGGGTCAGGGCCAGCATGCGATTGCGGATATCGCGGCCAATCGCAACATAATGATCCATGCGCGGGCGAATCACCACCGCATCGGGGCAGCGTTTCAGCGCCTGCCATGTCGGCATGGCCGATCGCACACCAAATTTTCGCGCAATATAGCAGGCTGCTGCCACNACCCCGCGTTCGCGTCCGCCAACAATCACCGGCCGGTCGCGGATTNACGGATCGTCGCGTTTTTCAACCGAGGCATAGAAGGCATCGCAATCCACATGGGCNAGCGACAGCTGGAACAATTCNTCATGACTGCGGATGTCGGCNCTGTNGCATGCCGGACAGCTGTCTGGCGGGGCATCGCCGCCCATAAACCCTGCCTGTCCGCAGGCACGGCACATTACAGNATAGGAATTATGGGTCACAGCCAGGTCGCCAGATGGTGAATGAGGCTTCTATGATATGCCAGCCCGGCCTGTTGCCTCAAGCGGTGGCTGCCGGTTGCCAGTCACATTGACGCGATCTGCATCACATATATCCCGCGGCGCATATTGCNCAGGCTGTCTTGCCNCGAGCCTGTCGTGGGCAGGCCNCCTACAGCGCGGGATCATCCAGCATGGTCGCCGCCTCGCGAACCCGCGCCGCATTGTCCGGGGCGATGCTGCCATCTGCCATGAACAGGGAATTTTCAAACCCGACACGCAATTTGCCGCCGCGCGCCACCGCATGCCGGATGCAGGCCGCCTCCTCGGTGCGGAAGGCGCAGATGGCCCAGTCACCATCAATGCCCTCATCAGCCATTANGGCAAGGCANTCATCNATCACAGCCGGGTCGGAAATCGCACCGGTGTAATGGCCGATGACAAACAGGCACCATACATCTGATCGCGGCAAATCTGCCGCCCGCAACAACTGCCCCAGAAGACGCAGCTGGTCTGGNGCATAGCAGATATGCTGGGTCAGGATACCTTGCTCTGCAAGCCAGCTGTAGAACGCGCAATCCTCGGCTGTCGGCGTGCCGGATGGCATCATTTCGGGAACACCGATCGACACCCCGGGTGGCCGCGTTTCACGGGTCACGCTGCGCATATCTTCCGGACCATAGCGACCGACGGTTTCGGTGGTGATCTGCAGATGCATGTCGGGGACNGNCAGCGCCAATTCGCCAAGNGCCTCGCGATACAGCCCGGCATCGAGAATATGTNNNTTGTCATCATCGCGCACATGGAAATGCATGGCGCCNGCACCGGCGCTGGCGCAAGCCTTCGCGGTTTCCACAATCTGCGGAATCGTAACCGGCACTGCCGGATGATCATCATCGGTCAGGCGGGCACCGTTCGGGGCAACCATCAGGCAGGGTAGCGGGGTCGCGGGCATGATCATCAGCTCCTGCAAGGCGTGGCATTCAAAACAGAGTGTCAACAATGGGGGATTACAGCACATCTCCGGCGATGCTTTCACCTGCAAACTGCCTGCCTGGCTGCTTCTGGCAGGCCAAACTCCGTCATTGCAACAAGAAAGCAAGGGGTCAGAAGCGCCAATTGCAAAGCTGCCAATTGCAAAGCTGCCAATTACAAAGCTGCCAGTGCAAAATGCACCAGTCACAAAACTGTAACAATTGTGACACCAATCTGTAACGCGTCAGGCGCACATGTTGCGCACCAACAACCCTCATGCAGGAGAATCACTATGCGTTTACCCCTTGCCCTTGTCGGTGCGATCGCTCTTACGGGTGTGACAACCGTTGCCAGTGCGCGTGATTATCTCAGCATCGCTGGTTCATCCACCGTGCTGCCATTTGCCACAATCG
>NYTO01000105.1 GCA_002683535.1 SAR116 cluster bacterium | reverse complement strand
CCAAGCCCGCAAATAGCAACCGCCGTTGCCAGCGCCACTGGCAGCGACGGCACATCATGTGACAGCTGACGGGTGAGAATTTCGCGCAGCGTTACAGCAGCAACAGCACCGAGAGCCCACAGGGAATAGATCGAAAATCCCGCCATGCCAGGGCGGATAATCAGCAATACACCGGACAGGCCGACCATGATGGCAAGCCAGCGCCGCCAGCCGACAGATTCGCCCAGAAACAGGGC
The DNA here is from genome assembly GCA_002683535.1 of SAR116 cluster bacterium. Lineage (GTDB taxonomy): Bacteria > Pseudomonadota > Alphaproteobacteria > Puniceispirillales > Puniceispirillaceae > UBA8309. The sequence continues at coordinate 10,429 of NYTO01000105.1, read as the reverse complement.
CGCTGCCATAGTTACCGTCAGTGGCAATGCCTGCAGAATGGCTGTTACATTGGCAAGCGGCATATGTGCCAGTGCGGTCAGAAACCCGATCGTGGCTGCGACCTCGCTTGCCACCCGCAGCAAAACAAGCTTGCTGTCACGCGGGGCCAGCCGGACGATCAGCACACCGGCCCGCCACGCCATGAAGGCAAGCGCAGGCACAGTGATCAGCGCGCGCAGAAAGATACCCTGATAGATGGACATGTCGGCGAACAGCGCTTTCATCAGCCCGTCATTCAGAACGAATGAAAACATGCTGATGGCCATCAGCATAGCGCCGCGACTGTTGGACGATTGTAACACGGAAAAAATACCACCCTTTAAACGGTGACTATACAGTCTTTTCGCGTTGCTGCTATGGTGTCGCTCTTTTTCGTGGAGCTTTCGCCTTTCGTGTCTGAAACCGCAATGCGCCGCATTGCCCCGCCCATATGGCTGCTGGCGCTTACGGTGTCGGGTGCCAATATCGGCATGGCCCTGCTTGCGCCCGCCATTCCACTGCTGCGTGACGACCTGTCAGCCACCGCCGACCAGGCGCAGCTGGTGCTGAGCGCGTTCCTGATCATGCTGGGGCTTGGCCAGCTGCTGGCTGGATCGCTGTCTGACATGCTGGGCCGGCGCCCGGTGTTGCTGGCAGGTTCACTGCTGTTTACTGTTGCCGGTGTGGCAGCGCTGATATCGCCGAACATTGAAATGCTGATTGTGGCGCGCGCGCTGCAGGGCTTTGGCGCATCGGCCTGCATGGCCGTTGGCCGCGTGATCATCAATGACAGCTTTGAGAGGACCGAGGCCGGGCGGCAGCTGTCGACCATAACGATGATCCAGTCCATCGTGCCGCTGATGGGGTTTGCCGGTGGTGGCCTGATTGCGGACATCATCGGCTGGCGGGGATCCGTGGCCATCATGGTGATCACATCTGGCGTTATTTTTCTGGCGAATATGGCGCTGCTGGCCGAAACCAATCACAACCGTGTGGCCCGGGCACCGTTCCTGAAGGTGATCGGCGTCTTTTTCCTGTTGCTGCGCAACCGCGAATTTCTGGTGCATGCTGCCAGTGGCGCGCTGTTGACATCGGCGTTCTTTTCGCTGGGCGGATTTATGCCATATGAATTCCAGCGCCTTGGTGCCGGCGCGACAATAATCGGGTTGCTGTTCAGTGTTACCGCTCTTGGCTATATGTCAGGCAACAATATGAGCCGGTATATGGGGCCGCGGCTGGGGTTGGAAAAAACAGTCTTCATCGGCGGCGTGGTGAGCCTTGCCGCCATGGTAGTGTTGCTTGTCCTGTATATGACGGGATTGACGACAGCACTGGTTATCGCAGGTTGTCTGTATCTGTTTGGCGTGGCGAACGGGCTTGTGGTGGCAAATTCGATCATCTGCGCGGTGCGCGCTGCCGGGCCAAACAGCGGCGCTGCCACCGGTTTGTGCGGGGCCATGCAAATGATCGGCAGTGCCGGCTTCGGCAGTCTGATCATTGCGCTGGGCGGGGACCAGAATTTCCTGCTTGCCCTTGGTGTTGTTGTCGTGATGTCCGGGTTGGCAGCGCTGGCCACATGGATGGGGATGCGCGCGCCGTCTTGACGCCGGTCCGGCAGATGAGTGCGGGAACCATAATTGTCGGCTGCGGGGTGATTAATCTATTGCCATGCGGGATGCTCTTTGCTAGATACGCCCGACGGTAGCGACACAAGTCACTGTAAAACATTGAGGCCGCCAGATCGTGGGGACATGGAACCGCGCGGTGCGACCGATTTTTGCGTTTGTCTGGTGTCACTGGCGTATTATGAAACTTGTATCGGCACCGAACCAATCATGGCAAAAACATCGCCAGCACAATTTGTAAGGCAGGTCCGCCAGGAAATCTCTCGTATTTCTTGGGCCAGTCGTCGCGAAACCGGGACCGCTACCATCACTGTTTTTGTGATGGCGACAATTGCTGCGTTGTTTTTTCTTCTGGTCGATATGGTGCTCTCGAACATCGTTCAGCTGGTTCTGGGACTTGGCGGGTAACTGCCTGGTCCGGGCCGGACGGCGATAGTGAGACGGAAAGCGTTGGCAATGGCAAAACGTTGGTATGTGCTGCATGTTTTCTCCGGTTCGGAGAAAAAAGTCGCACAGCTAATCACCGAGCAGGCGGAGAGCAACGAGCTGTCGCATCAGATCGAGGACGTCATGGTGCCCACCGAAGAGGTGATTGAAGTGCGCCGTGGTGCCCGTGTTCAGAGCGAGCGCAAGTTTTTCCCCGGCTATATCCTGGTGAAAATGGAATTGACCGACGAAGCGTGGCAGCTGGTGACCAGCCAGCCGCGCGTTACCGGTTTCCTTGGCGGCAAGGGCAAGCCCATACCGATTACCAATGCAGAAGCCGAGCGGCTGATGCATCAGATGAGTGAAGGCGTTGAGCGTCCGCGCACCACTGTCACATTTGACATTGGCGAGCAGGTACGCGTTTCAGATGGACCGTTTGCATCCTTTAACGGTTTTGTCGAAGAGGCTGATGACGACAAGGCGCGCCTGAAGGTGACCGTGTCGATTTTTGGTCGTTCGACACCTGTCGAGCTGGAATACAGTCAGGTCGAAAAAATTTAGCAATGCGGTGGCAACCGTTCGAGAGACGGACCACCGGGGTTAGGGACAACTATCAATGGCAAAGAAGATCGAAGGCTATCTCAAGCTGAACATTCCTGCCGGCGCGGCGAATCCATCGCCGCCTGTCGGTCCGGCACTTGGTCAGCGTGGCGTCAATATCATGGAATTCTGCAAGGCGTTCAATGCAGCGACAGATTCGCTGGAAAAGAACATGCCGGTTCCGGTGGTGATCACTGTCTATCAGGACAAGTCGTTTACCTTCATCACCAAGACCGCACCTGTCAGCTATTTCCTGAAAAAGGCCGCTGGCATGAACAAGGGTGGGCAGGAGCCTGGGCGTACAGTGGCAGGTTCGGTCACGACAGCGCAGGTACGCGAGATTGCCGTGCAGAAGATGGGCGATATGAACGCCGTTGATGTCGATGGTGCCATGGCCATGGTGCGCGGGTCTGCCCGCGCCATGGGCCTTGAAGTTGTGGAGGGCTAACCGATGGCGAAGATCAGCAAGAGAAAACAGGCCGCAAACGAAATCGACCGCACCCGCAGCTATCCGCTGGCAGAGGCCGTGTCGATGATCAAGGCAAGCGCCGCGGCGTCAAAATTCGATGAGACAATCGAAATCGCCATGAACCTGGGTGTTGACCCGCGTCATGCCGACCAGATGGTGCGCGGCGTCATCGCCATGCCGAACGGCACCGGCAAGACCATGCGCGTGGCCGTGTTTGCCCGTGATGCCAAGGCCGATGAAGCCAAGGAAGCTGGTGCCGACCTGATCGGTGCCGAGGACCTTGCCGAAGCCATTCAGGGCGGCGAGTCCAATTTTGAGCGCGTCATTGCCAGCCCTGACATGATGGGTGTGGTTGGCCGGCTTGGCAAGGTGCTGGGTCCGCGCGGCCTGATGCCGAACCCGAAGCTGGGCACGGTCACAGCCGATGTCGGCGCTGCGGTCAAGGCGGCCAAGGCCGGTGAAGTTCAGTACCGGGCTGAAAAAGCCGGTGTTGTGCATGCCGGTGTTGGCAAGGCAAGTTTCGATGAAGCAAAGATTATCGAAAACGCAGCTGCCTTCATTGACGCAGTGCGCAAGGCGCGCCCGTCCGGTGCCAAGGGTACATATATTCGCAAGATCACAATCAGCTCGACAATGGGGCCGGGCATCATGGTTGAGGATGTTGTCTAGACAGACATGACGAATTCCTCGGCGCGTTCGCGTGCCGATGAACAGGGGCGGGGATGGAGATCCCTGTCCCGCACCTGTCCAAGACTGCAGGGGTCAGCAAGGTGGCTGGCTTAATATCCTGCAATAGACGGGAGCAAGAGCAGGTTTCTGCTTGAACTTCTTGATGGGCAGGCCAGCGAACTGGTCATTTGACTGGTTCCTTTTTGCAACCGAGGTGCGGCGGTAATGATCGTCACACCTCACAACGAGCGGAGACGATCGGTGAACAGACAAGAAAAAGCCGAACTGATCGAAACCCTGCAGACCACCCTGAATGCATCGACAACAGTTGTTGTTGCACATCAGGTTGGGATGACCGTTGCTGAGAGCGGTGACCTGCGTGCGAAAATGCGGGAAGCTGGAGCTGGCTTCAAGGTAACCAAGAACCGGATTGCCAAGCTGGCACTCAACGACACGCCGCACACGGCGCTGGAAGCGTTGTTCACCGGACCGACTGCCATTGGCACGTCGGCTGACCCGGTGGCAGCTGCGAAAGTGCTCGTGAATTATGCCAAGGAAAACGACAAGCTGACAATCGTCGGCGGCAGCATGGACGGGAAAGCCCTGGACAAGGCTGGCGTTGAGATGCTGGCTAAAATGCCGTCCCTTGACGAGCTGCGTGGAAAGCTTGTCGGAGTCCTTCAGGCCCCGGCAGCCAAGCTCGCCCGTGTTACCCAGGCTCCGGCCGGCAAGGTGGCACGCGTGATCAAGGCGCGTTCAGACCAACTGCAGGAGGGCTGACAGCCCCGATCAGACGTTCAAGCCTAATGGAGTAAATCATGGCTGATATTGAAAAAATCGCAGAAGAACTTTCAACCCTAACCGTACTTGAAGCCGCTGAGCTGGCAACGCTTCTGGAAGACAAGTGGGGCGTTTCCGCCGCCGCTGCTCCCGTTGCAATGGCCATGCCTGCTGGTGGTGGTGACGCCGGTGGCGCAGCCGAGGAACAGACTGAATTTGACGTCGTCCTCACTGCTGTTGGTGCCTCCAAGATCAATGTGATCAAGGAAGTCCGCGCCATCACCGGTCTCGGACTGAAAGAAGCCAAGGACCTCGTCGAAGGTGCACCAAAGCCTGTGAAGGAAGGTGTTGCCAAGGACGAAGCCGAGGAAATCAAGGGCAAGTTGGAAGAAGCTGGCGCATCCGTCGAGGTCAAGTAACCCGGCGTGGCCAGTCATTTCGACTGCCGTACAAATATATTGCACCGGGCGGTTTTTGCCGTCCGGTGCAAGGTCGTTTATCGCCAGCAGATTTTTTGCGGTTCCAATACCGCAGCTGTTGGCCCGACAGTCCGACCACATGCACAAGTCCGCATGGGGCTGTCACTTAACAGTTAACTGACGAGGTAACCCTGATGGCATCGCAAATTAGCACTCTCGACAGTCGCCGGCGTGTGCGCCGGACATTTGGACAGCTTGCCGAAGTGGCAGCAATGCCCAATCTGATTGATGTGCAGCGCTCCAGCTATGACACTTTCCTTCAGATGGATATCGCCGCGCACCAGCGCGACGATCATGGCCTCGAGGAAACCTTCAAGTCGATCTTCCCGATCGAGGATTTTGCCGGGCGCGCCAAGTTGGAGTTCGTGTCCTATGATCTGGAAACACCAAAATATGATGTTGAGGAATGTCAGCAGCGCGGCCTGACTTTCGCGTCTTCGCTGAAGGTGACATTGCGCCTTGAGGTATGGGAAGAAGACGAGGTTACCGGTGCGCGGTCCATCCGCGACATCAAGGAACAGGATGTGTATATGGGCGATATGCCGCTGATGACATCCAACGGTACCTTTATCGTGAATGGCACCGAGCGCGTGATTGTCTCACAGATGCATCGCTCGCCAGGCGTGTTTTTTGACCATGACCGGGGCAAGACACATGCCTCTGGCAAGCTGTTGTTTGCGGCCCGTGTGATTCCCTACCGCGGTTCATGGCTCGATTTCGAGTTTGACGCCAAGGATATCCTGAATGTTCGTATCGACCGCAAGCGCAAGCTGCCTGTAACCACTTTCCTGATGGCGCTGCCGAATGCAGATTCGCTTGCCTATCAGGCGACATGTGCCGAGTCGGGCGAAGATGTCGATCCGGGGCGGATTGTCGGCATGGCGCGCGACGAAATCCTGCAGGAATTCTACAAGACCGTTACCTACAAGCGGGCGAAAGAGGGTTGGTCCTACGAATTCAACGCTGACGCGCTGAAAGGCAACATGCTGGCGCGTGACCTGATCGATGCCAAGACAAGCAAGGTCGTTGCGACTGCCGGCACGAAAATGACACCGCGTCTTCTGCGCAAGCTTGCCGATGCGGGTATCGAGCGTATTTTTGCTACTGATGAAGATCTGGTTGGNCGTTTTCTGGCTGATGATTTTGTCNATATGCAGACAGGTGAAGTNCTGGCNGAAGCCGGTGACGAGATCAGCGAAGATNTCCTGAACAGCATGGTCGAAGCCGGTGAGGCCGNGATCAGTGTNCTGTTTGTGGACAATGTCAATTTTGGTCCGCATCTGCGCAACACGNTGGCCGCTGACCGCAATAACAGCCGTGAAGANGCACTTGTCGATATCTACCGGGTGATGCGCCCGGGTGAGCCGCCAACACTNGAAAGCGCGCATGCGNTGTTCGANAGCNTGTTCTTCAATTCCGACCAGNTATGATCTGTCATCGGTTGGCCGTGTGAAGATGAATTCGCGGCTTGAACTGGAAACTGACGATTCGATCCGTGTGCTGCGCAAGGACGATATTCTGGCAATCCTGCGGGTGCTGACCGGCCTGAAGGATGGCCGCGGCGAAGTGGATGACATCGACCATCTTGGTAACCGGCGTGTACGTTCGGTTGGCGAGTTGATGGAAAACCAGTATCGCGTTGGTCTGCTGCGTATGGAGCGCGCCATTCGTGAGCGGATGGGGTCTGTCGAGATCGACACCGTCATGCCGGCCGATCTGATCAACGCCAAGCCGGCAGCTGCCGCTGTGCGTGAATTCTTCGGATCGTCACAGCTGTCGCAGTTTATGGACCAGACAAATCCGCTGTCAGAAATCACGCACAAGCGCCGTGTATCGGCACTTGGGCCGGGGGGTCTGACACGTGAGCGGGCCGGGTTTGAGGTGCGCGACGTGCATCCAACTCATTATGGCCGTATCTGCCCGATTGAAACGCCGGAAGGCCCGAATATCGGACTGATCAACTCGCTGGCCACCTATGCCAAGATCAACCGTTACGGCTTTATCGAGACGCCGTATCGCAAGGTTGTCGATGGCAAGGTGACAGACGAAGTGCGCTATATCTCGGCTATGGAAGAAGGCCGGTATACAATTGCGCAGGCGAATGCCGAACTGGACGCCAAGGGTGCATTTGTCGGGGAACTGATCCCGATCCGCCGCGCTGGTGAAATCGGTCTGGCCCGCCCGACCGATATCGAACTGATGGACGTATCACCAAAGCAGCTGGTGTCTGTGGCTGCCGCGCTGATCCCGTTCCTCGAGAATGATGACGCCAACCGCGCCCTGATGGGTTCGAACATGCAGCGTCAGGCTGTGCCGCTGGTCCGTGCCGAGGCACCGATTGTCGGTACCGGAATGGAAGCCCGTGTGGCACGCGATTCAGGCGTGACCATCGTGGCGCGCCGGGCCGGTGTGATCGACCAGGTGGACGCCACCCGTATCGTGATCCGGGCATCCGAGGAAGGTTCTGAAGATGTCTCGCCGGTTGATATCTATTCGCTGCTGAAGTTCCAGCGGTCAAACCAGAACACCACCGTCAACCAGCGTCCGCTGGTCAAGGTCGGCGATACCGTGCGCAAGGGTGATATTCTTGCTGACGGCCCGTCGACCGAGGATGGCGAACTGGCACTTGGCCGGAATGTGCTGGTCGCGTTCATGCCTTGGAACGGATACAACTTCGAGGATTCCATCCTGATCTCCGAGCGTGTTGTCCGCGATGACGTCTTTACCTCGATCCATATCGAGGAATATGAAGTCATGGCACGCGATACCAAGCTTGGTCAGGAAGAAATCACCCGCGATATCCCGAATGTCGGTGAAGAGGCGCTGAAGAACCTTGATGAAGCCGGCATCGTGTATGTCGGTGCCGAAGTCGGACCAAGCGATATTCTTGTTGGCAAGGTGACACCGAAGGGTGAATCACCAATGACGCCGGAAGAAAAACTGCTGCGTGCGATTTTTGGTGAAAAGGCATCCGATGTGCGTGACACCTCGCTGAAGCTGCCGCCTGGTGGGTCTGGCACGGTTGTCGAGGTACGGGTCTTTTCACGCCGCGGCGTTGAAAAGGACGAGCGTGCATTGGCCATCGACCGCGCCGAGATCGACCGTCTTGGCAAGGACCGCGATGACGAGCGGATCATTCTGGAGCGTGGCTTCCAGGGCCGTATGACCGAACTGCTGGATGGCCAGACTGTGGCATCCGGACCGAAAGGCGTGAAGTCGGGCACCAAGCTGACAGCAGCGATGCTGGACGAAATGCCAAAATCAAGCTGGCAGCAAATTGCCGTCAAGGACGACAAGGTGCAGCAGCTGGTTGAGGCACAGGTCACCAACTTCGAAAGCGCCGTGGCTGAGCTTCAGGCCCGTTTCAATGACAAGGTTGACAAGCTGCAGGCCGGTGACGAGCTGCTGCCGGGCGTCATGAAGATGGTCAAGGTATTCGTCGCGGTGAAGCGCAAGCTGCAGCCGGGCGACAAGATGGCCGGACGTCATGGCAACAAGGGTGTGATCTCGCGTATCGTGCCTGTCGAGGACATGCCATATCTTGAAGATGGTACGCCGATGGACATCGTGTTGAACCCGCTGGGTGTGCCGTCACGAATGAATGTCGGGCAGATTCTGGAAACACATCTTGGCTGGGCCGCGCGCGGCCTTGGCAAGAAGGTGGGTGCCGCCGCCGAGGCAGCCTATGCCTCAGGCAACACCAAGGACCTGCGCAAGACCTTGAAGGACATCTATGATGAAGACCAGTACAAGGCTGATCTGGATGTGATGGATGATGCGCAGCTGCTGGAACAGGGCGACCTTCTGGGCCGTGGTGTTCCGATGGGCACGCCAGTCTTTGACGGTGCCCGTGAAGCGGATGTGATCTCGCTGCTAGAAAAGGCAGGCCTGAGCAATACCGGCCAGGAATGGCTGACTGACGGGCGTACGGGCGAGGTTTTCGACCGGGCCGTTACTGTCGGCTATATCTATATGCTGAAGCTGCATCACCTTGTCGATGACAAGATCCATGCCCGTTCGATCGGTCCATACTCGCTGGTAACGCAGCAGCCGCTGGGTGGTAAGGCCCAGTTCGGTGGACAGCGTTTCGGTGAGATGGAGGTCTGGGCACTGGAAGCCTATGGTGCTGCCTACACGTTGCAGGAAATGCTGACAGTGAAATCTGACGATGTGTCCGGCCGGACAAAGGTCTATGAGGCCATTGTTCGTGGCGACGATGATTTCGAGTCCGGCATTCCGGAATCCTTCAATGTTCTGGTCAAGGAACTGCGCTCGCTGGGTCTGAATGTCGACCTGCACGAGGCAGAGTACTGACCGCGCCCTGATATCGCGTAACACGACCTGAACCAGTTGATACCAACTCCAGTTGGGAGATGACCAGATGAACGATTTGATGAACCCTTTCGGGCAAAACCAGGGCCCTCAGAGCTTTGACAAGATCCGTATTTCGATTGCGTCACCGGAGCGTATCCGGTCGTGGTCCTTTGGCGAGATCAAGAAACCCGAGACCATCAACTATCGTACCTTCAAGCCGGAAAAGGACGGGCTGTTCTGTGCCCGTATCTTTGGTCCGGTCCGTGACTATGAATGCCTGTGCGGCAAGTACAAGCGGATGAAGTATCGCGGCATCATTTGCGAGAAATGTGGTGTCGAGGTCACGCTGTCGAAAGTGCGGCGTGAGCGGATGGGTCATATCGAGCTGGCATCGCCGGTAGCGCATATCTGGTTCCTGAAGTCGCTGCCAAGCCGGATTGGCCTACTGGTCGACATGACACTGAAGGACCTGGAACGGGTTCTGTATTTCGAGAACTTTGTCGTGATCGAGCCGGGCCTGACCTCGCTTGAGAAAGGCCAGCTGCTGTCGGAAGAAGAATTCTACGACGCGCAGGACGAATTTGGCGATGACGCGTTTGAAGCCAGCATTGGCGCCGAGGCCATCAAGAAGGTCCTCGAAGTCATGGATATGGACGAGGAGCGCGTAAAGATCCGCGAAGAGCTGGCTGAGACCGGTTCTGAAGCCAAGCGCAAGAAGCTGGTCAAGCGTCTGAAGCTGGTCGACAGCTTCCGCGAGTCGGGCTGCCGTCCTGAATGGATGATCCTTGACGTGATCCCGGTGATCCCGCCCGAGCTGCGCCCGCTAGTGCCGCTTGATGGTGGCCGCTTCGCGACATCTGATCTGAATGATCTGTATCGCCGGGTGATCAACCGGAATAACCGTCTGAAGCGCCTGATCGAGCTGTGCGCGCCGGATATCATTGTGCGCAACGAAAAGCGTATGCTACAGGAATCAGTTGATGCGCTGTTTGACAATGGCCGTCGTGGCCGGGTGATCAGCGGCGTGAACAAGCGTCCGCTGAAGTCA
>NYTO01000104.1 GCA_002683535.1 SAR116 cluster bacterium | reverse complement strand
AGGTTGAATCAAAATTGCCTTCCGGACCAGATCGGCAACGCGATGAAAGTGCCCGATTACTGCGCCATGTCGATGCCGGAATACCGCTTGCAGCCTGTGATCCACGCGGACGCGACACGTCATCCGAGGCGCTGGCCGCGATGATTGCCGGGTGGCGAGATGCCGGGCATCAATCGGCATTTTTTGCAATTGGCGGTGCTGACGGTCATGACGCCGCACTGACAGACCGGGCTGACCGGATGATCAGCTTCGGCAGCGCAACATGGCCCCATATGCTGTTCAGATCGATGCTGGCAGAACAGCTGTACCGCGCCACCACCATCCTTGCCGGACACCCTTATCACCGCAGCGGATAAGACACTGTACTCACCTGCGGGCCGGCAGTATAAAGCGGTATGTCATCACTCTCTTCCCACACAAACCGCGCCAACGGACCCGTCGTGCTGTGCATCATGGATGGCTGGGGCCACCATGAGGAAACAGCGCATAATGCCGTTGCACTTGCCGCGACACCAGCTGTCGACGCGCTGGCAGATCGCTGGCCAACCAGTCTGCTGGCGGCATCCGGAGCCGATGTAGGGTTGCCTGACGGACAAGTTGGCAATTCCGAAGTCGGCCATATGAATATCGGGGCTGGCCGTATTGTGATGCAGGACCTGCCGCGTCTGAATGCAGCCTGCAAGGATGGCAGTCTGGCTGCACACGCCGAACTGCTGGCGCTTGCCAAAAGAACCGCGGCGACAGGTGCGCGCATTCACGTGATGGGGCTGCTGTCACCCGGCGGGGTGCATGCCCATACCGATCACTTTCAGGCTGTCATTGACGGCCTTGTGACGGCAGGCGGCGATGTCATCATTCACGGCTTTACTGACGGGCGGGATGTTCTGCCGACAGCCGCTGCGCAACATGTCCCCGCCTTTCTTGAAACGCTGCCGCAGGGTGCGCGTTTCGGCACGCTGACCGGCCGCTATTTTGCCATGGACAGGGACAATCGCTGGCAGCGGACAGGCGCTGCCTTCAGCGCCATTGCCCATGCCGTTGCCGAGGCACCGGTGATGGATAGTCCAGCGGATGTTGTGCGCGAATCGCATGCGCGCGGCATCACTGATGAATTTATCACCCCGCATGTGCTGGCCGGATATGACGGAATGCGCGATGGTGATGCCATCATCATGATCAATTTTAGGGCCGACCGGGTGCGGCAGCTGCTGGGTTGCTGGTTACTGCCGGAAGACACAGGTCTCGACAAGGGCCTTTCTGTCCCGCAGCTGTCCACCGTGGTCGGCATGACATCCTATTCCGATGCGCTGGACGCCCGCATGACAACGCTGTTCGCCCCGACCACCTTGCATCAAACACTGGGTGAGGTTGTGGCCGCCGCTGGCCAGCGTCAGCTGCGTCTTGCCGAGACCGAAAAATATCCGCATGTCACTTTTTTCCTGAATGGGGGCGTAGAGGATGCGCGCAGCGGCGAATCGCGCGCGCTGGTGCCATCACCGCAGGTGGCAACCTATGACCTGCAACCCGAGATGAGCGCTGAAGGCGTGCTGGATGCCGCGCTGGACAGTCTGCGCAGCAAATCGCATGACCTGATCATCATGAATTTCGCCAATCCCGACATGGTCGGCCATACCGGCAGTCTGGAAGCGGCCATGCAGGCTGTTTGTGTTGTTGATGACTGTGTCGGACGCCTGGCGGCTGCCGTGCTGCAGGCGGGTGGACAGATGCTGCTGACGGCCGATCACGGCAATTGCGAGGTGATGTGGGATGATAACCACAAATCGCCACATACCGCTCATACTACCAATCTGGTGCCCTGCATTCATATCGGTGCGCATCAGGATATGCATATTGCCAATGGCCGGCTGGCTGATCTGGCACCCAGTCTTCTAGCCATGCTGGGCATTGAACAACCGTCCGTGATGACCGGCACACCCCTGCAACGCCGCAACGAGCCCTGAAGGCACAACAGGCCCGGTCAGCATGACAGACACTGGTACAGCAACCGCAGCTTCGCAAACATTGCAATAAGCTGTTAGCGCATTACATTATCGATACCTCCAGACACCGCGCAGGATTGGATATCACATGGGATATATGGGTAGTTTTGGCCGCATTCGGCTTTGGCAGGTAACTTTGTTTTGCACGGTGGTGTTCTGTGCCGGGCTGGTAATCCCGACATTGACGACAGCGCAGAGTTCAAGCAAGGAAGACACCTACCGCCAGCTTGGCCTGTTTGGTGACATCTTCCAGCGCGTCCGTGAAAGCTATGTTGACGAGGTTGAAGACAGTGAACTGATCGAGGCAGCCATCACCGGCATGCTGACATCACTGGATCCGCACTCCTCATTTCTGAACACCGAGAATTTCTCGGATATGAAAGAGCAGACAAAGGGGCGCTTTGGTGGTCTGGGCGTCGAGATCACCATGGAACAGGGCATGGTCAAGGTGGTGTCGCCGATTGATGATACGCCTGCCGCCCGTGCCGGCCTTCAGCCTGAGGATTTTCTGATTGCCGTCGATGAGGAATCGATCATCGGCATGCAACTGTCCGAGGCAGTTGACAGGCTGCGCGGAAAAGTCGGATCAAAGGTCAAGATCAAGGTCCAGCGCGGCCAGACCGAACCGTTCGACGTGACCATTGTACGTGATTTCATCAAGATCAGATCTGTCCGGTCAGAGATTTTCGACGGCATCGGCTATGTGCGTATCACCACCTTTTCCGAGCAGACCACACCCGGCCTGATGGAAGCAGTTGATGATTTCTTCAAAACCGAGGGCGATTCGCTGAAAGGTATCGTGCTCGACCTTCGCAACAATCCCGGCGGTCTGCTGACTGAAGCTGTGACGGTCAGCGATGCGTTCCTTGAGGAAGGCGAAATTGTCTCGACGCGCGGACGCAATTCTGGCGACGGATCGCATATCTATGCCAAGCCGGGTGATATCGCGCGCGGGCTGCCGATGGTTGTCCTGATCAATTCAGGCTCGGCATCGGCATCAGAGATTGTCGCCGGGGCGCTGAAGGATCATGGCCGCGCGATCATTTTGGGAACCCGCTCATTCGGCAAGGGGTCGGTGCAGTCGGTCATCCCGATTTCCAACAGCTCTGCCATCCGCCTGACGACGGCACGCTATTACACCCCGTCCGGTATTTCGATCCAGGCACGCGGGATCGTGCCAGACATCGAGGTGAAGCTTGCCAGAATTGAGGCTGTTGAAGGTGGCATCGTGCGCGAAGAAGACCTGCGCGGCGCCCTTGATGGGAGCGAAACAGAGAGTGACGCCGGATCAGATGGCAATGCAGGAAACGCCGCCGGGGATGATGATGGCGCTGACAGCGACACAGGTGCCGAAAATTCGGGAGAGGCAGATACGGGCGATGATGATTCGGACAGCGCGTTCAATCAGGCGGAAATCGACTATCAGCTGGCCCGGGCGCTCGATCTTATTCGCGGCGTGTCGATATTCGGACGCATGAAGCCGACATCATGACCGCACCGAACATTCCTTATGATGAGCGGCCTTACCGGCCATGCGTTGGTATCTTCCTGCTGAACGCTGACANTCTGGTGTTCGCCGGNCAGCGGCTGGATAATCGCGCNGANGCGTGGCAAATGCCGCAAGGCGGGATNGATCANGGTGAANGCGTGCATGATGCCTGNCTNCGTGAAATGCTGGAAGAAATCGGCACCAACGCNGCCACCGTCCTGAAAGAACATGACGCGTGGTTGCATTATGATATACCGCAACCGCTGGCAGACCGGCTGTGGCACGGGCAATATCGTGGGCAACGCCAGAAATGGGTGGCACTGCGGTTTGACGGCGATGACAGCCAGATCAATATCGATACGGACGAGCCGGAATTCGGTGCCTGGAAGTGGGTGGCGCCGNACCAGNTGATCGACATGGCCGTGCCCTTCAAGCGTGATGTCTATCGCNAAGTGATGACCAGCTTTGANTCGCTGATCACACGCTGATNTGTCTGGTGNCAGTCATCCTGAAAACAANAAAGCCCGGCAAANGCCGNGCTTTATTGTTTCATGACCGGATTTNGTACCGGTGAAAGTCTGTTTTGGAGGCAGCCTANTGCAGCGCTGCAAGCACCGCATTCAGGAANTCTGCCTCGCTGCCTGTTGCGGCGTCGGCACGTGCCTTCAGNGCATCGCGATCAGCAGTGGCNAGGTTTTCAGCCCGCTCGGTCAGGATGGTTACAGATTCACCGGACACGTCTGCCAGACCNCCATCNATCATGAACCGGTCGGTGACCTTGCCATTTTCNTGCACTTCAACCACACCACGAACAAGGTCGGCCAGCAGCGGCGCGTGACGCGGCATGGCGCCAAACAGGCCCTCTGCGCCCGGTGCAACAACCATTTCGGCTGCCTTTTGCACCATGATGTTGGCCGGTGTGACCAGTTCGAGCTGCGTTGTTTCTGCCATCAGACCCTACTCCCTGCGACAGGAAATCGCTTATGCGGCTTCCTGTGTCATCTTTTTGCCCTTCTCGACAGCTTCTTCGATGGTGCCGACCATATAGAATGCCGCTTCCGGCAGATGGTCGTAATCACCATTGATGATGCCCGAGAAGCCGTCGATCGTGTCATCGAGACCAACAAGCTTGCCAGGAGAGCCGGTGAACACTTCAGCCACATGGAACGGCTGCGACAGGAAGCGCTGGATCTTGCGCGCACGCGCAACGGTCAGCTTGTCTTCTTCCGACAATTCATCCATGCCCAGGATGGCGATGATGTCCTGCAGTGACTTGTACTGCTGCAACACTTCCTGAACACTACGTGCGATCTCGTAATGGCGCTCACCAACGATCCGCGGATCAAGCATCCGCGATGATGAATCAAGCGGGTCCACCGCGGGATAGATGCCAAGCTCGGCAATCTGGCGGGACAGAACCGTTGTCGCATCAAGGTGCGCAAAGGATGCGGCAGGTGCCGGGTCGGTCAGGTCATCGGCAGGCACGTAAATCGCCTGGACCGAGGTGATCGAACCCTTGGTAGTGGTTGTAATACGCTCCTGCAACGCGCCCATATCGGTTGCCAATGTTGGCTGATAGCCCACAGCTGACGGGATACGGCCAAGCAGCGCTGACACTTCAGAGCCTGCCTGCGTGAAGCGGAAGATGTTGTCGACAAAGAACAGCACGTCCTGGCCTTCTTCATCACGGAAATATTCAGCAAGTGTCAGGCCGGTCAGGGCCACACGCGAACGTGCACCTGGCGGCTCGTTCATCTGGCCATATACCAGCGCCGCCTTGGAACCTTCACCATCCGTCTTGATCACGCCTGATTCAACCATCTCGTGATAGAGATCATTTCCTTCACGCGTACGCTCGCCCACACCGGCAAAAACCGAGTAGCCACCATGCGCCTTGGCGACGTTGTTGATCAGTTCCATGATCAAGACTGTCTTGCCAACACCGGCACCACCGAACAGGCCGATCTTGCCGCCCTTTGCATAGGGTGCCAGCAGGTCCACAACCTTGATGCCGGTTACCAGAATTTCGGCTTCTGTCGACTGGTCGACATATTCAGGAGCCGGACGGTGGATCGGATAATGTTTCTTCGACTTGACCGGCTTGCCCTCATCAACAGGCTCACCAATCACGTTCAGGATGCGGCCCAGAGTTTCCGGCCCGACAGGAACGGTGATCGGGGCACCTGTGTCAGCAGCATTCGCGCCGCGCACAAGACCTTCTGTCGAGTCCATCGCAATCGTGCGAACCGCTGATTCGCCAAGATGCTGCGCAACTTCGAGAACCAGCCGCTGGCCGTTATTGTCGACCTCAAGGGCGTTCTGAATGGCCGGAAGGTGGCCTTCGAACTGGACATCGACAACAGCGCCGATGACCTGACTGATTTTGCCAATATTGTTCGCCATTTTGTCCTACTCCGCGATTAATCCTGTTACCCGGTTACACCGCTTCGGCGCCGGAGATAATTTCGATAAGTTCCTTGGTGATCGTTGCCTGACGCGACCGGTTATAAACCAGCGTCAGCCTGTCGATCAGATCACCCGCATTACGGGTTGCATTATCCATTGCTGTCATCCGCGCTGCCAGCTCGGCAGCNGATGATTCAAGCAGCGCACTGTACATCTGCGTCGAGATGTTGCGCGGCAATACTGCGGCCAGAAGTTCNTCTTCCTCCGGCTCATATTCATAAGACACNCCGGGGCCCGCATCTTCTGCGCCTTCGGTGTCGTTTACCTCGGCCGGAATCAGNCGGCTGAGCGTCACGTCCTGCGAAATTGCCGATATGAACNTGTTGAAGATCACTGTGACAACATCAAATTCGCCGGCCTCAAAACCGTTGCGGATCGTCTCGCCAATTGATGCTGCATCGGCATAGGATACGGCTGTACCCTGAATGCCCTCAAGGCTGTCGATATAGAGATCGCCAAGTTCACGGCGCAGTGCGTCGGCCGATTTGCGGCCAACCATAAGCAGTTTCACTGTCTTGCCTTCGCCCTGCAGACGCGCCACCTCGGTACGGGTCTGGCGGGTGATCGACCCGTTGAAGCCACCACACAGACCACGATCCGCTGACACAATGACCAGCAGATGTGTCTTGTCACTGCCATTACCAATCAGCAGCGCCGGTGCCGCTGACGGGTCAGCCTTGACGGCAAGGCTGTTGACGATCTGTTGCATCCGGTCAGCGTAGGGGCGGCCCTTTTCAGCCGATTCCTGAGCCCGGCGCAGCTTTGCCGCCGCCACCATCTTCATGGCAGAGGTGATCTTCTGCGTCGACTTCACGCTGTTGATGCGTGTTTTCAGATCCTTCAACGATGGCATGCATCAGACTCCATTTACCAGCACGAGACTGTTCCCGGGGCGGCCGTGTAACCGGCTGACCTCAGGCAAAGCTCTTTGCGAACGCCTCGATCGCAGATTTCAGATCGGCCTCGGTCTTGTCGGACAGCTTTTCTTCATCCCGAATTGTATTGAGAACCGACAATGATGCGCTGCGCATATGCTCCAGCAGGCCAGCCTCAAACCGGCCCACAGCGTCAATCTCGATACCATCAAGATAGCCGTTCACGCCCGCATAGATCACCACAACCTGCTCTTCGACCTTCATCGGGCTGTATTGTGGCTGCTTCAGCAGTTCCGTCAGACGGGCACCACGCTCCAGCAGGGCGCGTGTTGATGCATCCATGTCCGATGCAAACTGCGCAAACGCTGCCATTTCACGATACTGCGCCAATTCCAGCTTCACCGAACCGGCAACCTGTTTCATTGCCTTGATCTGCGCAGCAGATCCCACACGGCTGACTGACAGACCGACATTCACCGCGGGACGGATACCCTTGTAGAAGAGTTCTGTCTCAAGGAAGATCTGGCCGTCAGTGATCGAAATCACATTGGTCGGGATATAGGCAGACACGTCACCGGCCTGTGTTTCAATGACCGGCAATGCGGTCAGCGAACCGGACCCGTTATCTTCATTCATCTTCGCCGCCCGCTCCAGCAGACGTGAGTGCAGATAGAAAACGTCACCCGGATAGGCTTCACGGCCTGGTGGCCGACGCAGCAGCAGGCTCATCTGGCGATAGGCAACCGCCTGCTTTGACAGGTCATCATAGACGACAAGGGCGTGCATGCCGTTATCGCGGAAGAATTCACCCATGGCGCACGCTGTGTAAGGTGCAAGGAACTGCATCGGCGCAGGGTCCGAGGCTGTTGCGGCAACAACGATCGAATATTCCAGCGCGCCCTGTTCTTCCAGCGAGCGGACAATCTGCGCCACTGTCGAGCGCTTCTGGCCAACCGCAACATAGATGCAGAACAGCTTTTTCTTGTCATCCTTGCCAGCCGCCTCGTTCACAGGCTTCTGGTTGATGAAGGTATCAACAGCGATGGCGGTCTTGCCAGTCTGGCGGTCACCGATGATCAGCTCACGCTGGCCACGGCCAACCGGGATGAGGCTGTCAATCGCCTTCAGGCCTGTTTGCATCGGTTCATGCACCGATTTACGCGGCATAATGCCGGGGGCTTTGACCTCAACCCGGCTGCGCTCAACCTTTTTCAGCGGGCCCTTGCCATCAATCGGGTTGCCAAGCGCGTCGACAACGCGGCCAAGCAGGCCCATACCGACAGGCGTATCAACAATCGATGCTGTCCGGCGCACAACGTCGCCTTCCTTGATGGAACGGTCATCACCGAAGATCACGATACCCACATTGTCGGATTCAAGGTTCAGCGCCATACCTTTGACGCCGCTTTCGAATTCCACCATTTCACCGGCCTGCACTTCGTCAAGGCCGTGGACACGTGCGATACCGTCACCAACTGACAGTACCCGTCCTACCTCGGCAACCTCGGCATCGCTGCCGAAATTGGCGATCTGTTCCTTAAGGATTGCTGAGATTTCAGCCGCACGAATATCCATCACGCTATACCCTTCATAGCTGTTTCAAGCCGGTTAAGTTTTGTCCTGATTGATGTGTCGATCATCCGCGACCCGATGCGCACCACCAGGCCCCCGATCAGCGACGGATCTACCCGCATCGAAAGCGAGAGCTTGTCACTGCCGGCAAGTTTTGCGACTGCCTTTTCAACGCGGGCCTTGCGGGCAGCGTCCATCTTGACAGCCGAGATCACCTCTGCTGACACCTCGCCGCGACGGCGGGCATGTTCAGCAAGAAATGCGGTAATGATTTTGGAAAGGGCGTGAAGACGCCCGTTGGATGCAACCGTGCCAACGAATTTGACAGTCAGCGCGTCGGCACCACCCTTTTCGAGAATGGCCGTAATGGCCTTTGTCTGCTCAGCCCATGAAATGGCTGGTGACTCGACCAGCGTGCGCATGTCGGGGTTTCCGGAAACAAGTTCGGCAACCCCGGTCATATCCTTTACGATGGCGTCAATTTTGCCGGATTCATCGGCAAGTGCGTACAATGCACCCGCATAACGGCCAGCAAGACCCTTGGCGCTAGAACTCAACGACATGCCCTCATCAGCAGGAGTTTAAAGACGGAACAAACAAGATGGCTACGTGGCTGCAACCGACTGATTGTATCGGTGCGTTGGCTATCATACCCGTGCATGAAAGGCAAGCGCCGAAGGCTGGTAAAATGCCGCGTCATGCTGGTGATTTTCACAACGGCTTACAGGAAATTATACGGATCGATATCGATTTGCAGGCGCACGCCGGACGGCA
>NYTO01000103.1 GCA_002683535.1 SAR116 cluster bacterium | reverse complement strand
TTTACTTACCGCTATTTCAAAATCAAACATGGGGATTCGACGGAGCATGCAATCCCTCTCGTGTCCTCGCTCGGGTTTTTGCTGATTTTTGAGTATGCCATTCTAGGAGCGCACGGGTCGGAAACACGTGGTTTTCATACGCCTTTTGCTGATCTGAATTGGCGATTTGCCGATCTGGTAATTTCTATCCCGCAGTTTGGCAGTTTGGTGGTGTCCCTAGGCATTGTTGTTGGCCTGTCATTCATGCTGAACCGAACAAGGATCGGCCGTGCGTTGCGAGCAACAGCCGAAAGTCCCGATACAGCTACGCTGATGGGGGTGGAAGTCACCAAGATAGTGCCGGTGGTTTTTGTTTTGACAGGCCTGCTCTGTGGCCTCGCCGGATCAATTTTCGCCATAAACTATAGCGAAGTCAGCCCTTATATGGGTGACCACGTTGGCACGAAGGCCATTGCAGCTATGGTTATTGGCGGTTTGGGTTCGGTATGGGGCGCGATCGCTGGTGGTCTGATCGTCGGCATCAGCGAGACGTTTTCCATACATTTCTTCGGGGCATCGTCTTCGCAAATTACGGTTTGGGGTTTGTTGCTTGTCTTGTTGGTTTTCCGTCCCAGCGGACTTTTCGGTCATAACGCGATTGGGAAGGGCAAGTTCTGATGAGTGGATATCTGTCTGGCCTGATTGGTATCCTTGGTATCAATATAATTTTTGCCTATTCGATCTATGTCAGCGCCGCAACAGGTCAACTGAATCTTGGTGGTGCAGGGTTTCAGGCTATTGGCGCCTACAGCTGCGCGATACTGAGCGAGATGTTTGGCCTGCCAATTCCAATCCTCCTGATCCTGTCGACGACCGTCGGTGCGGCTGTCGGGTTCCTTATAGCCTTTCCTATTTTGCGAACCCGTGGCGTCTACATGGTGCTGGCTACATTTGCCTTTGCTGAAATTGTCGCTGGCATCATCCTGAATTCTACAGCGCTTGGCGGCGCGACTGGGCTTGTGCTGTCCGCCTATATCGAGACTGGTGTAATTATCTGGTGCGCCTTAGGGGTGGTGGTCTTCTGTTTCTATCTGATGTCCACCCGAATTGGCCTCGCGATGCGCGCTGTCCACGATGATGAAGCTGTTGCAGACTTGATGGGGGTCAATAGGCGTGCAGTGCAGATTGGCGCGTTTGCCATCGGGGGCGCATTGGCAGGTTTGTCGGGTGGATTGTATGCCTTGTATTTTGGTTTTGTGGAGGCGCAGTACTTTAATGCGTTTCTGTCCATCTTTGTTCTGCTTTACGTTCTGATCGGTGGAACCCAAACGGCCTGGGGTGCGCTAATCGGGGCGTCCTTTTTCACAATTATTCCAGAAGTACTTCGCATGGGCGAAGATTGGAGGTTTTTCATCTTCGGTGTGATCATAGTGGTGATGATGATTTTGCGTCCGGAAGGGATGGTGACACGTCAGGCCGTTGATCGAGTTATGATGAAACTATTCCCCAAGAGTAAAAGTCATGTCTGACCCNCTTCTGCAGATTTCTTCAGTTTCAAANAATTTTGGCGGNATCGTNGTTCTTGAGGACGTCTCTTTTACTGTNGAGGCTGGNGCNAGGCACGCNCTCATCGGGCCAAACGGGGCCGGCAAGACCACAATGTTCAATGTTATATCCGGCGTCTATCAGNAGGACTCTGGCGATGTCCTGTTTGCTGGCGAAAATATCCGCAGCGTGCCCTCGCGCAAACGCATCGCTCTTGGCATGGCGCGCAGTTTTCAAAACATAAGATTGATGCCGCATCTCTCGGTAATTGAAAATGTCATGCTTGGGCAGCATAGCCAAGCCAAGATGATCGATATGCTGAAGCCAATAGCGAACGCNGCAGACAAGGACCAGGCNATACANCTTCTGGAAAGCTTCGGGTTGGAGGCGTTCAATGGTCGNTCTGTTTCCGAGTTGCCCTATGGTGTGAGAAAGAAGATCGAGGTCGTTCGAGCGTTGATGGCAAAGCCACGGCTTTTACTTTTGGACGAGCCTGCAGCAGGCCTCAACAATGCTGAAATGGGAACNCTTCACGAGTTTCTCGTTGAAGTGTCTGAACGAGGCGTAACCTTGTTGCTCGTCGAACATGACATGCCCTTTGTAAACAACCTNTGTGAAACCGTAACTGTCATGAATTTTGGCCGTCGAATCTATGACGGGCATGTGTCNGGTATGCGGCAAGACAAGAATGTTCTGGAGGCTTACCTTGGCACCGACCATTAAGCTGGGTNGATATAAAAATGCTTGAGCTGGAGAACATAGATGTCCGCTATGGGCCCATTCATGCAGTCAAGAATCTATCTCTTAAAGTCGGGAGTTCACAGGTTGTTGCCGTTGTCGGGTCCAATGGTGCCGGCAAATCCTCATTGCTTCGCGCGATAGCTGGGGCAGAAAAGATAAGCGGCGGCACAATCAAGTTTGAAGGCAAGAAAGTTGACCTGCTCAGCCCGCCTGCGCGGGTNAAGCACGGCATTACTCTTGTGCCGGAGGGACGGCAGATTTTTGTCAGCATGACGGTCGAAGAAAACTTGCTGATGGGTGCCTATACTCAGGATCAGGCACAGATAAAAGACGGTGTTGAAGCTATATTTGACCGTTTTCCAAATCTTGCGAGCAGACGCCACTCTCTTGCTTCTGTGCTNTCGGGTGGCGAACAGCAAATGCTGGCCATCGGTAGAGCGATGATTGCTCGTCCAAGATTGATGATGCTGGACGAGCCGTCNTTAGGCCTTTCCCCTATTCTTGTTAATCAGCTTTTTGAGTTGATCCTCGATCTGAACAAGCAGGGTATCTCCATACTCCTTGTTGAACAAAATACAAAAATGGCGCTCCAGGCCGCAGAGTTTGGGTACGTGCTTGAACTGGGATCAGTTCGGATGAAGGGCATGGCGAGTGACCTTGCAGCAGACAAAAGTCTTGCTGAGGCTTATCTCGGCAATAGTTAGAATTTGGGTGGGAAAATCTTCCTGCTTGAGTGGTGAGTTAAGTCTCACAAAACTATAGGGAGAAAAATCAATGATAAAATTATTCAAACCGCTAATTCTTGGAGCGGTTCTGTCACTGCTTGGTCTGACGAGTGCCATGGCCGCGGAGACCCTCAAGATTGGTCATATTGCAGCAAGAACCGGTTTCCTGAAGGGGCCTGGATTGCCAGCAACAGTTGCCGTGGACATGGCTGTTGAAGAAATAAATGCGGCTGGCGGCGTAAACGGCAAGATGATTGAAATTGTAGAGTTCGACAGTGGCTCTGACCCTAAGCAGGCGTCATTGGCAGCCCGTACTCTGGTTAAAGATCACGATGTTCTGGCAATCATTGGGCCATTCTCCTCTGGTGAAGCCAAGGTTGGTTTCAATGTGGCTGAGCGCGAAAAAGTTGTCATGATTTCGACCGCGTCATCTGCCCCGGGGCTTACTGATGGCAAGGAGTGGGCATGGCGTCTTACCGAGGACGAAGGCAAACAGTTTGCTCGCCTTCTGAAGACGCTGACAAAGATGGATGTGCCGCGTTCAAAAGTGGACATAGTCTATGTTTCCGACGAGGCAATTTCTGCTGTTGTCGGAACGAAGCTGTACCCGGCCCTGTTCAAGGCATTCAATATTGAACATGGTGAGCCGGTGGCGATCACCTACAAGAGCTTTGATCTGGCACCTCAGATTGCTCCGATTGTTGCCAACAATCCGGATATGGTTGCGGTTGCGGGTCTTCCGGAAAACGCATCCAAAACTATACGTGAGTTGAAGCGCCAAGGTTACGAAGGTCGCATGATCGGCAGCCAGATATTTGCTGATCCAAATATTCTGGATCTGTTTGGGGATTTGGCAGAGGGCACCACATTTATGGCTGGTTTCCATGCTGATGCGTCACCAGAAGCCAACAGCTTCAATTCCAAATTCATCAAAATGGCAAATGACAGGGGCATAAATAAGCTGGGGGCGCATCATACAGATGCCCAGTCTTATGATGCTGTTTACCTGTTTGCTCAGGTGATGGAGGAGCAGGGTATCAGCGGCGACGCTGGAAAAGTTGAGGATGAAAGGCTCGCCATTCGCGACGGGCTCAAGACAGTCAATTTTTCCGGGGTTCTTGGATCAAATCTTTGCTTTGCAGGAACTGACGCCGAGCTTCCTGGGTATGTCATCCAGATCAAGGATGGCAAATGGAGCATGATGGACAGCCATAAAGCAGATGCATGTGAATAAGCGACGGCATCAAGCATAGGGTACGGTTGCTGGGCATGCGCATGCATGTCTGGCAACCACTGTCTGGGATGTGGGGTTTTTCAGCCCCCGACCCTTTTCCCGCAAGGGCCACAATGTACTGGAAGCTGATCATCCGGTCATTTACGCAATCATTTTATTATTATAAAATAAAATCAATATCTTATACATCCAATATAGGAGGATTCGAATGAGCAGGCGTTTGCTTTTGCTCGGAGGAGCGGGCGGTATTGGCAGAGCGGTGGCAAAACGTGCCTCTGCAGAGGGTTGGTCTGTCACGATTATGGACCTTGCGGCATCTCTTGAGGCGCACCCGGTAGTGGAGGGGACAGACTCCATTTCGATTGACCTGCGNGAAGAAAAAAGCGTTCGGTCNGCGTTCAGCGGGATCGACACGCTGCATGGTTTTGTCAATCTGGCCGGGTTCATGACCGGCGTGAAGCCGCTTGATGAGACTACGGTNGAAGAATTTGACGACATCATGGGTTGCAATGTCCGTGGTGCCTATCTGGCCTCGGTAGAGGCGTTGCCCCGGCTGCGAAGGGGTGGTGGTGCAATGGTCAATATCGTGTCCGGTCTGGCAAACAACGTACGTCCCGGATACGGCATATATGGAGCCTCGAAGGCGGCTCTCAATAATCTGACAAAGTCACTGGCCCTCGATGCCGCGCCGGATGTTCGGGTGAATGCTGTCGGGCCAGCCGCGGTTGATACTGCGTTTCTTCGTGGTGGGACCGGCCGGTCAGACGAGAATCAGGCGGTGTCACTTAACGTCGACCAGTATGTCAATGTGACACCANTGGCCAGACTTGCCGTTCCCGAAGATATTGTTGGCCCGGTTATGTTCTTGCTTGGANCCGANAGCGCATTCATGACTGGCCAGACCCTGTGGGTCAATGGTGGCGGGTATATGCCATGAGTNGTTCAGGAGAGNTTTCTGACAGGGTGATTTTGATCACTGGCGGCGCCAGGGGGCTTGGCCGCGAGATGGCGCTGGCAGCCGCCGCTGAAGGCGCAAGAATTTGTATTACAGGATCCGTAGCCTCTGAGACCTTTGACCAGACTGCTGATGACGTCTGTGCGCTGGTGGGTGCGGACAATCTGCTGGCATGTGTGTCGGATGTCACCGACAAGGGTGATGTTGAGGATGTTGTAGCGCAATGTGTTGGCAGATTTGGCCGTATCGATGTGCTCGTCAACAATGCCGGCAGGGGCATGCGGCTTGTGTCAGAACGCTTCAATGTCGAGCCCACCAAATTCTGGCTTNCTGACGTCGATGCCTGGAACCAGATCATTGATACAAATATCAATGGACCATTTCTTATGGCAAGTGCTGTNATCCCCGGGATGATCGAGACCGGCTTTGGCAAGATCATCAATGTGTCCACCTCCGCGCAGACGATGGTGCGGCAGGGTTATTCGCCCTACGGTCCGAGCAAGGCGTTCCTCGAGGCTGCATCGCGCGCCTGGGCTGTGGAGCTGGCCGGAANNGGTATAGATGTGAATGTGTTGTTGCCCGGTGGNGCGGCGGACACAGACCTGTTGCCACCCAGCCCCGACAAGAAAGGTGCTGACGGCAACCTGCTGCCGGCTGACATCATGTCAAAAGCTTTTGTCTGGCTTGCATCCGATGCGTCNAACGGTGTGTCCGNAGGACGNTTTATCGCGCGATACTGGGGCGATGACGACGCGTTCCGNAACGACACCGGGCAGATGCCGGGTATNCTCTAGTAAATATCATGCAACTTCAGCTTGATGGCCTTGAAATCCACGGCATAACAGAAATCGAGAAGTTTGAAGTACCCCTCGATTTCATGTTTCCGGAAATGCGTGAACTATTGCGGGACGATGCTGCAGAGGCGTTGATCGACCCATCCGTGCTTTTGCAAGGTCAGGTGCCTCTGACAATCCGGTCATGGCTGCTGCGCAAGAACGACCGTGTTATCCTGATCGACAGTTGTGTNGGAAACCACAAGGCCAGACAGCATTGGCCGAGCTGGCACCAGCGTGATGATGATGGTTGGCTGAAGAGACTTGCCAGTCATGGCGTGCGACCNGCTGATGTTGATATCGTGATGTGCACGCATTTGCACGCTGACCATGTTGGATGGAATACGAAGCTCGAAAATGGCATGTGGGTTCCGACATTCCCAAATGCGACCTATCTGACCGGACGCATTGAATATGANCACTGGCTTTTNGAAAGCTCTNCCGGTGACAGGCANGGGTCCTTTGCAGACAGCGTGATGCCCGTGGTTGAGGCAGGGCAAATGACGTTTCTGGAAGACGGGAGCGAGATAGCGCACGGCCTGTCAGTCGANTTGGCGCCCGGCCACACCCCGGGNCAGTTGCTGCTGAATGCACATGGCAACAATTGTGGCGCAGTTTTTTGTGGTGATGTCCTGCACTCGCCGTTGCAGCTTCGATTTCCGGATATATCAAGCGCAATCTGTGAAGATCGTCCAGCCGCTNCAAGGACGCGNAGACAACTTCTGTCGCGGTTGTGTGATGGGGATCAGTTTTTGTTGCCGGGGCATTTTGCCGATCCGGGCTGGTGTNAGATNTCCGCAGNTGGAAACGCTTTCGAGATGCGATGATGTTTTGGTGGCNGTTGCATTCACATGAGAAACTGGAACNAACAGGGGATNGGGNATGACTGCTGGTCTGAATGGAATGCGCATATTGATAACCGGGGCTGGCCGGGGTCTGGGTCAGAGCCATGCGCTCCACCTGGCAAGCGAAGGCGCTGACGTCATTATCCATGATCTGGATCCCGATGCGGCGGGTGAAACGCTGAGCAAGGTCCAGTCCCAAGGCTATAAAGGGTCTGTTTTAGTGTCCAATATTCTGGATATCGAAAATTTTCAAAAGGACCTGTTGTCCTGTGGCCGTGTTGACGTGCTCGTGAACAATGCCGGTGTTGGAGGAGAAGGCCGAAAGATCGAAGATGTCAATGTGACAATATTTGACGAGATGATGAGGGTNCATGTGGCNGGTGCCTTTTTCGCNACCAAGNCGCTGGTGCCGCAGATGAAGGCGCGTAAAAAGGGAAAGATCATCAATATATCGTCGATCTTCGCGCAGGTTGGCCATTATGAATCCAGCCACTATGTTGCCGCCAAGGCCGCGATGTCGGGATTGACCAAGGCGTGGGCAAGAGAGTTTGCCCAATGGAATATCACTGTGAATGCCGTGGCACCCGGTTTTATTGAGACCGACATGACGCGTCTTTCGACCACGCCTGAGCAGATTGCAGCGATTGAACGTTCAGTCCCTCTCGGCCGGTTG
>NYTO01000022.1 GCA_002683535.1 SAR116 cluster bacterium | reverse complement strand
AACTGCCGGTGGGGGCGAGACGAAAGGCAAATTCAGTCTCGGCCCTTGCCTTGTGATAATGACCGATCTGCAGATCATGGCGCGGGCCAATATGCGTTCTGGATGCAATGATGCGGCCGGGGATCACATCTTCATGACCATCCAGCTGGCGCATCTTGTGGCTGGGGGCGCCGACCTTCCAGCCGGCCAGCGTCTCGTCCAGTCTCTGAAACATCAGATCTTGTACAAGGCAAGCCTGTGCCCGGTCAGCGGGCACCAACGCCCGATCTACAGCCACGGCGCTGCCGGGCTGATACCAAGCATCGGCTAGCATTGCCGCCAGTTTCTCCATGGCGTCTGTTGGCTGGTCAGCCATGTCCCCTCCTGACGCGTCTTAAGAAGCGCGTCTTCTGCATGCAAGCCAACAGCAATACAGGGCATCCTTAAAGGGCAAAAATGATGGAAACCCATCACGTGCGGCGTGATCTGGAAGCAGCGTCACTCGCTCCTATCTGCACGCGGCAGGTTCTCTGACGTATACAGCTGGAAGTCCACGTCGACCATTGTCTTGCGTGATACATAACCGTGCTCGCGTGCAATGAAGTCTAGTGCCTTGGACACCTGCTGCAGGGGGTTGGAATCAATTACCATGTCGATGAGGCCCGACCGCAGATTGCTGATGGCATGCGGACTCAGGTCATGGGTGATCTTTGCAACTGACCGGATCGACTCTTCCTGTATTCCGGCTTCGATCACCATTTCGGCAAAGGCATCATTGAACGGGCTGTACAGCACGCGAATGTCATCCTCATTTGTCAGCAACTGCACCAGTTGCGACAATGCGTACGTCATGTTTGACGGCGGCGTGAACACTAGCAACCTGTCATCGCAGTCCCTGTCCTGGAAGAACTGCCTGAAGCCGACAATCCTTTCACGTGGGGCGCGGACCCCGGCTTCTGGCATGACCGCCAGCACACGACCACCTTTTCGGCAGATCGCCTCGCTGATCTTTGCCGCCGCCTGACCCGCCTTTCTGTTGTCGATACCAACATAGGAATGCCGCCCGCTGTCGGTAATGTCTGTACTGATGGTGACGATGGTTGTCTTGTCGGCAAGCTGTTGGACGGCATGCGCCGTCTGCTGCAGATCATTGGCAAACAGTATGATTCCATCGCGGGACCCGGCGACAGCTGACAGGTGTTCGGAAAGTTTCTCCGGCTTGTCCACATCGATATGGGTGCGATACAGCGTAACCGGCAGGCCAATCACTTCGGCCACGGTCTGCAAGGCCTCATTCAGCCGTTCATAATAGGCACTGTGATTACGCGCGAGCACCGCCTCGACCAGCAATCGGCGTTTGATCTCGGTCGGCAATATGCGTCTGGTGCCAAGCGTCTTTGCCGCATCCAGAACGCGGAGCGTTGTCTTCTGACTGACACCACCACGTTCATTCAACACCCGGTCGACCGTTGCCATACCGACACCGGCATGTCTGGCTATATCCTCAAGCGTTGTTTTGCGTAATCGCCGTGTCATCAGCCGCTTTCTCGGACGCCTCGTATTATTGCCTGATCTCTGCCGGACCCAGCTCGCCCATCGAAGTGGCAAGCCTGTCACCTTTTTGGTCCTTTGCCGTCAGCGATGACGGCACAGGCGTGTCAAAGGCATAGTCAGGATCCGTCTGCTGACGGGCCCATGTCTGGCGCATTTCCCG
Organism: SAR116 cluster bacterium; assembly: GCA_002683535.1. GTDB lineage: Bacteria > Pseudomonadota > Alphaproteobacteria > Puniceispirillales > Puniceispirillaceae > UBA8309. The sequence goes on along the minus strand of NYTO01000022.1, from coordinate 10,005 downwards.
CCACGCCCCCAGTAATGTACGCGGCTGCGGCATGTCATCCGCAGTTGCCTCGTGAAGGGCCTTCAGATTATAGCAGGGCACACCAGCGAACATATGATGTTCCAGATGCCAGTTCATATGCCAGTATAGAAATTCAGACAGCGGATCCAGTGTGATTGTCCGCACCGATTTGCGAAAATCGGTATCATTGCTCTTCAGCCCGCAATGCATGGTCACCCCGACAAGATAGCGCCACAGATTCGCAAAGAAGGTTGATCCGGAAATCAGCACCGCCAGAATGGGCTGGCCAATCGCAAACGCACCGCCAATGACAACAGCATGAAACAGCAGGGTGATCCGCGCCCAGTTGGCTGCCCGACGGCGATGGTCATCATAGCCTTCATACAACTCTTCACCCCAGGAATTATAGGGATTGTCGAACCTGTTGGCTGCGATCAGCAGGAAATTCTGCACTGTCGGCACAATGCCTTTTGACTGATACCCACCAAAAATATTCACCGTGCACAGCTGCAGGATATAGGCCGCACGCAGTGACGGCGTGGCCGGCATAATCTCTTCGCGGTCGCCTTCAGGATGCAATGTGAAACGATGGTGATAGTTNTGGCTGAACTGNTAAATCTCGAAATTGCTCCACCCGGCNAGCGCAAAAATACGCAAAAACACCTCGTTCAGCCATTTGGTCCTGAAGACGGTGCGATGGCACAACTCGTGGTTCGGTGCTGTAAAGAATGACGCCACGGTGCCATGCGCAAACAGGGCCGCCGCAAAGGCNAGCCACATCTGCTGCGTAAACAGATAGAANGAGACAGCCCCGGTCACGCCCCACAAGCCCAGATGACCAAGCGAAAGAAANAGGCCGCGCNCATCATCCGGCACCATCAGGCTGCGCAGCACTTTCTTGTCCACCGGACACCGGTACCAACGGACCTGCAAGGTCTTGCTGACGTCGCGCATGGGCGCCAGGCGCATNGTCNTTATCGTCTGTGAAAGAGGATTCACTGCAACCCATCTCCNCTNAATCTGTATTTGCCTTCGTAACAGTCCTGCGTCCCTGATGACAGATTTTGCGNGAATTTTCACAAGATGCAACCTGATCACGCCAAAATTAATGATGAAAATCAGTCAACGGACAGCATGATGCCAGAATCCGGTGCCTGCTGGATCGCCGCGCAACAGACGGATTGCAGCGCCTCCCTTTTACNGCACACGCCACGATCAAGTCAGGTGCTGCCGCAACAAGACAGATCAGGCAAACAATGTCTTGAAGCGATCNATGTTCATCCTGAAACCAGCTTCAAAATCCCCATTGCCCGGATGGTAGACCGATTCAAAGCTGATAACACCGTCATAGCCGTCATCACGCATCGCATCCGCCATGGGAGCAAACTGATCNGCAAGCTGCCCCTCGCCCATCGGACGCACTTCAAGCGTTGCACGCGGCGTATCAACCTGCACATCCTTGATATGNACATGGCCCAGATAACCGTCCTTGACCTCGGCATATCCGTCAGGGAACGCNCGCTCGTGNCACCAGCAGTTATTGGCCGGGTCCCACAGAACCTTCAGNGCATCCTTGGCATCAAGATCATCGATCAGCTTGCGACCGGTATAATTGGAATTGACCATTGTGCCGTTGCCGGTTTCGACCGCCAGTATGACACCGGCATCACGGGCCACATCAACAGCTGGCGCAATCAGCGGCAGAATGGCATCCCATGCACCATGGGCNACATTCCACTTTTCGGCACCATGCGCGCCGAANAGGATNTGCTCTTTCTTCGGTGTCATGATCCGCACCAGCGGTGATCCGACAGTATGCGCCATGGAGACAACCCGTTTCAGCGCATCNATATGACGCGTGTGCANTTCATCGCCTNCCTTGTTGGCANCAGTCATGCCGGCAAAGATATGNCGGCTGAGACAGGACACAGGCTTGCCGCGATCACGCAGCAATGTATCAATCTCGCGAATTTCNGNATCGGAATGGTCGCCCACTTCCGTGTCGCCAACAAATTGCAATTCGGCATATTCCAGTCCGAATTCATCCATAACATCGACGGTATGCGCCAGATCACGGCTGATACCATCGCAAATCACACCCAATTTCATTTTATCACTCCCTAACGATGCAGCTCGGCACCGACAATATCTTCGATGATGCGTGTACAGATCCAGTTGTCGCCATGCGGATATTTGGTCTTGCCCTGATGGAATATCTGCATTGCGGTCGACGCGGTGAACAGCGGCACGCCCAGCTCTTCAGCCATATCCAGCGAAATGGTCAGGTCTTTGTGCATCGTGCCGATGCCTGATCCGGTGCCTTCAAATTTGCGGTCGATGATATTTTCCAGCGCCGTCCTGGTAATGCCGCAGCCGGCACCCGAGGTCGAGACAACATCAAAAAGCGCCTGGCCTGACACCCCNGCCTTGGCAGCCAGCGCTGCCGCCTCGAACGTTGCNCTGAAGATCGATCCNATAATTGACTGCAGACAGGATTTCATNACCTGGCCTTCGCCNGGTCCCTTGCCGACATGGTGAATGNTGCCNGANACCGCCTCCATGACCGGTTTCGCNGCGGCCATCAATTCGTCAGGGGCCGCCGCCATCATNGTCAGCGTTCCGTTCTGGGCACCNGGAAAGCCGCCCGATACCGGGCTGTCAATCATCCGGATACCCGTGTCGNCCAGTGCCTCGCCAATCTCGCGCGCTTCAGACGGCCTGATCGTGGCGGTCAGGATAATGATCCCGCCGTCCGACATATGTGCGACGAGGCCGCCATCACCAAGGATTACCTGCTTTGCCTGATCCCCGTTCATCACCATGACAAACACGATGTCTGCATGACTGCCAACCGCACCGGCATCGGCGCAGGACACCCCGCCCATCTCGGCAAATTGCGCCATGCGCGCATCACTCAAATCAAATCCGCCTGTTTCGAAACCATTGGCGATCAGGTTCTTTGCAAGCCCCGATCCCATATCTCCAAGCCCTATAACACCGGCTTTCATCGCTTCCTCCTCGCCGCACCTTTGCAGTCATCACCGCGATGCGGGCTAACGTTCAGTTATGTGCTCTCGAGGGATTTCTTACGCCAGTCTGCGGCGTCGGGCGGGTCCAATAGACACCCCCTGCCCGTTTGCAGCATGGGCCTTTTTCATCACGTCGCATGCATGATCATAGGCCGGACCTGCGTCAGTCCAGAATTTGATGACCCAAGACAGGGGCAATTTCAAGCAGAATAGAGAGGCACACGCGCGGGAGGGCCAAAATGAAACGTATTTGCATCCGCGACGCACAGTTCAGCCGACAGACCCGCACAGCTGCTGATATCCGCATGTGCAGGGGACATAAGGGGCTGACACAATTGGCGGCCTAACGGCCATTTTCCTCGCGCCAGCGGGCGAATTTGTCAATCGTCTCCTGCTTCGTTGCCGGATACAGGCCGATGATGGTGTCGCCTTTGCGTACCTGTTCGATCACAAAATCCTCATAGGCGGTCATCTCGCGCGCCTCTACAGCAATTTCGTCAGCCAGATGTGCGGGTATGACAATGACACTGTCATCATCACCAACGATGATATCGCCGGGAAAGACCGCAACATCCCCGCAACCGATCGGGCCATTGATCTCGATCGCCTCATTGTTAGTCAGATTGGTGGGGCTGGCCGGACGATTGTGATAGGCCGGCATATCCAGGTGGGCAATTTTCATGGCATCACGAAATCCGCCATCAGTTACCACACCGGCACCGCCGCGCATCATCGGACGTGTCACCAGAATATCGCCAGCCGAGGCCATCTTGGAATCACGGCGACTGTCCATTACCAGCACAGAACCCGCCGGGCAGGTTTCTATGGCATGGCGCTGCGGGTGTTTTGGATCACGGAACACATCCAGCTGATTGCGGTCCTCTCGTGCCGGAATATAGCGCAACGTAAAGGCTGGGCCGACCATATTGCGCCCTTTCGCACCAACAGGATGCACATCCTGGATCACCTGATGGCGTAACCCGCGCTTGTAGAGTGCGGTCGATATTGTGGCGACAGACACATGCGACAGCATGCGTTTTGTATCAGGGCTCAAGGCTGCCCCGCTCGTCTGCCCTGAAGCCGCCTTGTCTGGTCCCTTGTCGTTCATGTCATGTCCCCGCTGCCAGTCATATTCAAGATACCGTTTTCGCGCATGAAGTCCTGCAGGCGTACTGCATCTGTATCAGCCAGCGGCCAGGCTGCTGGGGGACGGGCATGGCCACAATCCTCACCCCGCAGCCGCAAAGCCAATTTGACACCCGATACATTGCTGCCGCCCTGTTCACCGGCGCGAATATCCTCAAACACCTGCATCTGGCCGACAAGGCGGCGTGCTGCGGTGAAGTCACCTGCCTCCAGCGCCAGATTGATTGCCACCGAATGTTCAGGCCAGACATTGATCAATCCGGACGTAAAGCCGCACGCGCCAACCGCATAGAATGTGGGCGCCCATGTTTCCGCAAGGCCACCAACCCAGATGATATGGGATGGTGAGGCAGACATTGCTGCCTGCAGGCGCATCGGATTCGGTGTGGCCCATTTCACACCCATCACCCCCTCAACCTCACAGACCGCAGCGATGGCATCCGTGCCGATAGCATCGTTTCGCAGATAAACCACAACAGGCAGACCCTCACCGGCATCGTGCACCCGGTGCAGGTAGTCGACAAATCCGCGCGGCGCAACAAACGGGTCAGGCGGCTGATGCACCATCAGGGCAGATGCACCCGCCCGTGCCGATGCCCGCGCCAGCGCACATGCCTCATTGATGCCTTTGCCAACCCCGGCAACAAGCGGAACACGGCCAGCAACATATTCGGCCGTCGCCGCAACCATCGCTTCAGCCTCGCTGGCAGTCAGACTGTAGAATTCACCAGTGTTTCCGTTCGCTGTCAGCACCGCAACCCCGGCATCGATCGCACGTTGAATGATCGGTATCTGGCGATCTGGCGCGATGGCATCATGCTGGTCAAACGGCGTTACCAGAATGCCCGCAACACCCGTCAGCGCTGCACGTGTCAGCGGGGCGGTACGGCTGGTCATCAGTTGATCTCCGGTTCCGGGACAACCGCCCCGAAATCAGTGCGCAGGAAGTCGAAATCGCACCCCTTGTCGGCCTGTTCGACATGCTGGATATACATCTTCCCATAGCCGCGCTCATAGCGCGGTTCAGGGGCAAGCTAGGCCGCCCGGCGTTCAGCCAGCTCATCATCCGACAGGCGCACATTCAGGCTGCGCGCCGGAACATCCAGCTCGATAATGTCACCCGTCCGGACCAAGGCCAGCGGCCCACCGACAAAGGCCTCCGGCGCGACATGCAGAATACAGGCACCGTAGGAAGTGCCAGACATACGCGCATCACTCAGACGCAGCATGTCCCGGTGGCCTTGCTTCAGCAAGGCTTTGGGCATCGGTATCATGCCCCATTCGGGCATCCCGGGACCACCTTGCGGGCCAGCATTCCTGAGGATCAGCACATGATCAGGCGTCATCGGATAATCTTCATCATTAATGATGGCTTTCAAAGCGTCATAACTGTCAGCAACAATAGCCGGACCGGTATGCTGCTGGAATTTCTGATCCATCGCCGCCGGTTTGATAACCGCACCGTCTGGTGCCAGATTACCCTTCAGAACAGCCAGCGAGCCCTCCTTGTAGACCGGATTGGACAGCGGTCGGATCACATCACTGTTATGGTTTTGCGCACCATCAATACAGGCGCCAAGGCTGTTGCCCGATACAGTGGTCACCGACAGGTCCAGCTTGCTGCCCAGCGCCGCCATCAGCGCAGGCAGACCACCAGCATAGAAAAAATCCTCCATAAGATAATCGGTGCCGGACGGCCGAATGTTCGCAATAACCGGTGTGGTGCGGCCAATGGCATCAAGATCATCAAGACGCAGATCAATGCCGGCGCGGCGCGCCATGGCAATCAGATGGATAATGGCGTTTGTCGAACAGCCCGTCGCCATGGCAATTGTGACCGCGTTCATCGTACTTTCACGGGTCATGATCTTGTCCGGGGTCAAATCCTCCCAGACCATGTCGACAGCCCGCCTGCCGCACGCCGCCGCCATGCGTTTGTGGCCCGCATCGGGAGCCGGAATGGAGGATGCGCCGGGCAAGGTCAGCCCCCAGCCCTCGGCAATCGACATCATGGTGGACGCGGTTCCCATCGTCATACAGGTGCCATAACTGCGGGCAATGCCGCCCTGTACGCCGTCCCACTGGTCCTTGGTGATGGTGCCGACCCGGCGTTCATCCCAGTATTTCCAGACATCGGTCCCCGAACCCAGCTTTTCGCCAGCATAGTTGCCACGCAGCATCGCCCCGGCAGGCATGAAAATGAACGGCAGCCCGGCACTGATCGCCCCCATGATGAGCGCCGGTGTCGACTTGTCACAGCCTCCCATCAGCACCGCACCGTCAATCGGGTGCGAGCGCAGGGTTTCCTCTACTTCAAGCGCGCCCATGTTGCGGTACAGCATCGATGTGGGCTTGAGGAACTGTTCCGAAAAGGAATGAACCGGCATTTCCACCGGCATGCCGCCAGCCTGATATACGCCCTGTTTCACAAAGGCCGCCCGGTCCCGCAGATGGTGATGGCAGGGCGACAGATCCGACCATGTATTGATGATCGCGATGACCGGCTTGCCGTCCCAGTCCTCATCGCTCAGGCCCATTTGCATGGCGCGCGANCGGTGCCCCATAGAGCGCAGATCGTCAGGTGCAAACCANCGGGCGGACCGAAGATCTTCGGGTCGTTTTGTCATCGGATCACCTCACGCTGCATTCGTTTTTTTGTAAACTACCCTGATCACGGCAGGTCCCCAAGTACCGAAAGCCAGCCAAGNCTGGCATCGGNATNACCCCCGGCCGGCTTGTATTCGGCCCCCAGCGGCGCGGCATATCCNAGATCGGCAAGATGGGCAAACACATGGCGATAGTTGATCTCGCCTTCATCAGGCCGCCCTCTGNGCGGCACACCGGCAAACTGCACATGCCCGATGATATCCAGATTGGCAGTNATACGGCGCGTCAGATCGCCTTCGACAATCTGTATGTGATAGCAGTCAAACATCAGCTTCAGGTTCGGCGCGCCCACTGCCTCGATGATCCGTCTTGCCTGGTCGCTATGATCAAGAAAATATCCCGGTGCATCATAGCCATTCAGCGGTTCGATCAGGATCGTGCGGCCAGCCGCCTGCGCTGCTTTTGCCGCATANCNCAGATTGCCGATGAAACATGCCTCGGCNTCCTGTCCCGCGGCAAAGCCGGCCATCACATGCACAGCCCCGGCANCCANNGCATCAGCGCAGGCCAGCGCCCGGTCAATGGCAGCGCNCGCCTCTTCCTNGCGGCCAACCAGCGCCGCAAGCCCGTTTTCACCAGCCGCTACATTCCCGCGCNCTGTGTTCAGCCCCAGCATGGACANCCCGGTTGCCNGCAATGCNGCCTTTACAGCGTNGANATCCTGATCATAGGGCCAATGGCATTCCACCGCGTCAAATCCGGCGGCCTTGGCCGCATGGATCGCATCGGCAAGCGGCCGGTCATTCCACAAAAATCCCAGATTTGCTGAAAACCGCGTCATGCCCCCCACTCCACATCGAAGCAATCGACCACTGCGCGCGCCGCATCGCAATCAGGAAGCCTCGACAGTGCCACCCGGCATTGCGCGACAGTTTCTGCAGTGGGCGCTGATGCAACCATCAGGCTAGGTCCGCGACTGTTCGAACTTTGCCCACGCCTCTTCCAGCTTGTGGATATCGAAATCAGGCTGGCGCGCCGGCCCCAGAACGATCTCCTCGCTGCTGATCACCGTCTCGATCGCCGCTTTCAATACCGGAATGATATCGGCCGGAATGACAAGAGCGCCATGACGGTCAGCATGGATCAGTTCACCCTGCGCAACACGCATGCCCATAATGTTCACCGGCGTACCTATTTCCACCGCATGCACAAATCCGTGACTGGGGCCAATCGATCCGGCCAGCACGGGAAAGCCCTCATCCATGACATCCAGATCACGCATCACACCGTTGGTAACCGCGCCAGCAAGCCCAAGCCCTTTATGCACGGCGACATGTACTTCGCCCCACCATCCGGCGATGCAGTTCGGATAATCGACATCTTCGACAACAGCCGCCGCGGGCGACGTGCCGGCAGCCATTGAACGGAAATAATCCATGCGACGGGCACGGATGNCATCAGCCGGCTCATTCGGCGGGGCCAGTCCGGAGATTTTCGCTGTCCGTGCAAACCCGACAATGGCCGGGTCCCCCGGTTTGCAATGATGCATGGTGCCCCGGGTAAAGCGATTGAAGCCGCGCTTGCCCTGTGCCACTTCGATCGCGTTGCAGACAGTTGGCGTATCAACCGTGCGCAACAGGTCCAGAAGATCGGCGGGAATTGTTTCGTCAGCCATGTGCAGAATGCCTCATCATTTGGTTTGTTTGGCGAAATACCTGAAAAAAGCCTAGTGCTGTTCCAGCGTCGGGCCTGCCGGATCATCCGTATTGCGCACACGGTACATGCTGGCCTCGCCCGTCATTGACGGTGACAACCTTCGTGATANGCCAGCTGGCACAAGGCAGGTGTCACCAGAATTCAGTACAGTACTGCCACCANCCCATTGCAGCTTCCAATGCCCCTTTACCGGCATCAGCACTTCCGGCTGNTCACAGCTGTAGGCGGTGTCTGCAATCGAACCGCGGGTGATGAAATCAACCTCGAAACCGGGGCGGTCGCGCAATTTTGCGTCAGGCCCGATCACATCTGCCNGTTGCCTGTCAGCCAGTGCCATCAGGTCCCAGTAGNGCGCCACATAACGCGGCACCACATGGCTGGCCGTCGGCTCGCCCATCAANTGCAGCTGTTCGTCGCTCATCACCGGCATCGGCGATACGCCATCGGGCATGGCCTCACCTTTCTTGCTGTCATAAAGCTGGCCGTTATCGCCAAGCACAAGACCATGCGCCACCGCATTTTCAATAACCTGCGGCGCCCAGGTCACGCCGCCGCCAGCATCATCGCCACCAAGGATAGCCATGATCATCCCGTAGTCGGTGCCGATATTCTCAAACCCGCGGAAGATACCGGTCGGAATGTTGAAGATATCGCCTTCTTCCAGCACCACTTCGCCAGCTTCGCCCCACCGGCCCCAGAAGAAACGCCACCGTCCTGACTGCACGAAAAAGACCTCGGCGGTGCGATGGGTATGCAGGCTGTTGTGACATTTTGGCGGCTGACCGGCAGCCCCGATATTGAACCCGATCTTTTCGCTGATATGCACATGCTGGTCAGCGCTTTCAGATACACCGCCACCAATAATGGTGAAGTTTTCCTTCTGGTCGCTGCCAGGGGTGTGGGCATCGATGAAAGCTGTCTTGCATGGTATCAATCCGCCGCGCCGGACAATGTTCTTTTCCATATCTTGAGGGGTCATTACATACTTTCTCTTGTTATCGACATAATTATAGCCGGAGGAATGTCATAGCCGGATCATCTTCTTGACCGGTGCTGCAGCTGCACCCCTCGCCTGTGATCCTGTGGACGGGGTTCATCGCTGATTTGCCCCGCAGGAACAACTGTCGTGCATCCTGTTCGGCAAACGCAATTTTCGTATTCCTTCCTCCCAGTATGATGCTGGGTCCACTCCTTCTGAAAGAAGTATATGCGCGTATCCAAGCAAACGCTGAATACGTATTCAATCGCTGAACGTTCGGACATTGAAAATATTTTGGAAAGCAGGGGGACTGCGGGATGCATATAAACCGGAATTTCAGGCACGGCTGGGCACATTGTATTAACGCACAAACTGCAATATGCCCGGGAATGCGCCGGATGCGTGCCACACGCCACCCGCACAAAACACCCCTTGCACCAGGCCTCAGCTGAAAGGCGCCAGACCGCCTTCCCGCTGCAGGAAACTGACCAGCTCATCAACCCCCACGCCCTTGCGCATCGAGCCGAA
>NYTO01000003.1 GCA_002683535.1 SAR116 cluster bacterium | reverse complement strand
TCAAGGTGGCCGCTGTTACCGGCGAATCAGGTGAAGCGGCGGTTGCGCGGATCAGGGATATCGTTGCCGAGCCCGAGCTGGGTGTGATCTACAACGGCACCGTGGTGAAGACCGTTGATTTCGGTGCCTTCGTCAACTTCCTTGGGGCCAAGGACGGGCTTGTGCATATTTCTGAATTGCAGAACGGGCGGACTGAAAAGACCACCGATATCTGCAAGGAAGGCGACACCGTCAAGGTGAAGGTCATCGGCTTTGATGATCGCGGCAAGGTCAAGCTGTCGATGAAGCGCGTCGATCAGGACACCGGTGCCGATCTGGAAGCCGAAGAGGCCGAACAAGCCGAATAAGCCTGTTGCAGACAGGTGAAAGAACACAAAGGGCGGCCATCTGGCCGCCCTTTTTTGTTGCCTGTTTTCTGATGGGGCTAGTCGCTGCTGTCTTCGGGCGGGACGGCAACGGTGTTGAAACCGCCATCGACAAAATGCACCTCGCCGGTCACGCCGCTGGACAGATCCGAGATCAGATAGAGGCCCGAGCGGCCCACCTCGTCAATCGCCGGGTTGCGTCCGAGAGGCGCGCTGTCTTCGGAGTGCCGATAGATATGGCGCGCTCCGGTGATGGCTGCCCCGGCCAGCGTTTTCATCGGGCCGGCAGACATTGCATTTACCCGGATATTCTGCCCGCCGAGATCGACGGCAAGATAGCGCACCGAAGATTCCAGCGCGGCCTTGGCAACACCCATCACATTATAGTTCGGCGAAATGCGCTGTGCCCCGATATAGCTGAGCGTCAGCAATGCCCCGCCATCCGGCATCATGCCGCGCGCCGCCTTCGCCACCTCGGTAAAGGAAAAGGCCGATATCATCATCGTGTCATTGAAGTTGCGGCGGCTGGTATTCAGATACCCGCCTTTCAGCTCGTTCTTGTCCGAAAAGGCCAGCGCGTGAACAACGAAATCAATGCTGGACCAATGCCCGGCAAGCCAGTCGAAGGCTGTGGCAACCGCACCTTCATGCGCAACATCGCATTCAACCATCAAATCTGATCCGACTGATTCTGCCAGCGGACGAAGGCGTTTTCCAAACCCCTCCATCTGATAGGTGAAGGCCAGTTCGGCACCATTTTCGGCGGCAGCGGCGGCGATGCCCCAGGCGCTGGAGCGTTCATTGGCAACGCCCATGATTAGGCCGCGCTTTCTGGCAAGAAGACCGTTTGCCATCTCAGACTTTCCGCAGGGCCAGCGTGGCGTTGGTGCCACCAAAGCCAAAGGAGTTGGAGAGCGCCAGCGTAATGCTGGCATCATCAACGCGGCTTGTCGGGACCGGTATATCGCCAATTGCCGGATCAGGGTTTTCAATATTTGCCGAGCCGGCAATGAAGCCTTCGCGCATCATGATCATGGTGTAGATGGCTTCCTGAACACCGGTGGCACCAAGCGAATGACCGGTCAGCGACTTTGTCGATGTCACGGTCGGCAGATACCCACGTGGTCCGAACACTTCGCGCACCGCTTCAAGTTCCTTGATGTCGCCAACCGGGGTCGAGGTGCCATGCGCATTGATGTAGTCGACCTTGTCGGTCAACGCATTGCCGTCGAACCCGGCAAGCGCCAGCTCCATGCAGCGGACAGCGCCCTCGCCAGACGGGGCAACCATGTCATGCCCATCCGAATTTGCGCCATAGCCAACGATTTCAGCATAGATTTTCGCACCGCGTGCCAGCGCATGCTCCATATCCTCAACCACGACCATGCCGCCGCCGCCAGCAATGACAAAGCCGTCACGGTCCGAGTCATAGGCGCGCGAGGCGCGTTCCGGCGTGTCGTTATATTTGGATGACATGGCCCCCATGGCATCAAACAGCACGGACAGGGTCCAGTGAAGTTCCTCACCGCCGCCGGCAAAGACAATGTCCTGACTGCCATTGCGGATGGCATCTACAGCTGACGAAATACAATGCGCCGAAGTTGAACATGCAGATGTGATGGAAAAGTTCAGCCCTTTGATCTTGAAGAAGGTGGCAATGCAGGCCGACACAGTCGACGACATGCAGCGCGGCACCATATAAGGGCCAACCCGCTTGGGGCCTTTTTCGCGCGTTGTGTCGAAAGCTGTCAGCATGTTGGCCGTTGACGGGCCGCCAGAACCGGCGATCAGCCCGGTCCGCGGGTTCGAGACCAGCTCTTCGGGAAGGCCGGAATCGGCAATGGCCTGTTCCATCGATAGCACCGCATAGGCGGCCCCTTCACCCATGAAACGAAGCTGCTTGCGATCAATATGTTCGGACACATCCATCTTGACCGTTCCGTGAACCTGGCTGCGGAAACCCAGCTCAGTATATTCGGGGGCGTGGACAATGCCCGACCGCCCTTCACGAAGCGATGCGGTGACTTCATCCACATTATTGCCGATGGATGAGACAATACCGATGCCGGTAATGGCTACTCTGCGCATGATCAACCCTCCTCGGATTTGAACAGGCCGACGCGAATGTCGTTGGCCTCGAACACAGTGTCGCCATCGCAGATCACACGTCCGTCGGCGATGCCCATGATCAGGCGCCGCAGGATGACCCGCTTCATGTCGATTTCAAATGTGACCAGCTTGTTTGTCGGCAGAATCTGACCGGTGAATTTGACTTCACCAACAGACAGTGCGCGTCCGCGCCCCTCACCGCCTGACCAGCCGAGGAAAAATCCGACAAGCTGCCACAGCGCGTCCATGCCAAGACAGCCCGGCATGACCGGGTCTCCTTCAAAGTGGCAGGGGAAGAACCACAGGTCCGGGTTAATATCCAATTCAGCCCGAATGATCCCCTTGTCATGTGGTCCGCCACTATCCGAGATGTTCGTGATCCGGTCGCACATCAGCATTGGCGGCAGCGGCAATTGCGGGTTTCCCGGCCCGAACATCTTGCCTTTCGCACAGCTGATAAGATCGTTGTAATCGAAAGAATTTTGCTGCATTGGCGGCATTTTGAAGTCCCCTGATTTTTGTCGGTCTGGTGACGCATTTCTGCGCCCCTTTCCAGCGCCGACGGTCCCCCAAAAAAGCACGGAATGGGCATCTGCGCCAAGGCCTTATTGACAAGTCGCATTTAAGCGCTCATTTTCCACGCACAACCAATATGCATTCGATTTGCGATTGAGCGGGGACGCCATGTCCACATTGATAGCAAAACTGCGCGAAGCCGGCTTGCGGCCAACGCGTCAACGCCTCGCGCTTGCAGCCCTGCTGCTTGACGGACGGCACCGCCATGTGTCGGCTGACAGCCTGACACGCGAGATTCTGGCCACCGGCGAACAGATGGCGCTGGGCACAGTCTACAATACGCTGAACCAGTTTACCGAGGCAGGGCTTTTGCGCCGTGTCACCGTGCATAACGAGCATAGCGTGTTCGATACCAACACCGATCATCACCATCACTTTTATGATTCCGAGAATGATCAGCTGTTCGATATTCCAGCCGGTCTGGTCCAGCTGGCCGGCCTGCCTGATGCCCCTGACGGGCACAGCATCGATGCCGTCAATGTGCTGATCCACATTTCACCCGAAGCCGACAGGGCGGCTGAAGACAGGGCAGCTGAATCCGATTAGCGCCACGCGCGACAGATGCCGCGCGAAACGTCTGCAGACCCTGACAAAATGCACATTAAATGTGGCATTCTGTCCAGTTTAAAACCATTTCAAACAGCTTGACCCGCGTGGCCCGGCTTCATAAAATATACTCAGGTGTTTCACGGCTGACTAAATTGGTCCGCAACAATTCCCGTTTCGAATTCGGAGAGACTTATGAACGAACAAAACAAGTGCCCGGTGATGCATGGCGGCATCAAACACACCACTTTCGGGGTCCGGTCAAACCGGGACTGGTGGCCAAAGCAGTTGAACCTGAAAATCCTGCACCAGAATTCGGCCCTGTCGAATCCGATGGCGCGGGACTTCAATTATGCCGAAGCGTTCAAGACTGTCGATCTTGAGGCCTTGCGCAAGGACCTGTTCGACCTGATGACAGATTCGCAGGAGTGGTGGCCAGCAGATTACGGTCATTATGGGCCATTCTTCATCCGCATGGCATGGCACAGCGCAGGCACATACCGGACCGGTGACGGTCGTGGCGGTGCCGGTGCCGGCACACTTCGGTTTGCCCCGCTGAACAGCTGGCCCGACAATGGCAATCTCGACAAGGCGCGCCGGCTTCTGTGGCCGATCAAGCAGAAATATGGTGACGCGCTGTCCTGGGCTGACTTGATGGTCTTTACCGGCAACTGCGCGCTGGAATCGATGGGTTTCAAGACGTTCGGTTTCTCGGGTGGGCGTGAAGATGTGTTCGAGCCGGAAGAAGATATCTATTGGGGCGCTGAAGACACCTGGCTTGCTGACAAGCGCTATACCGGTGATCGTGAGCTGGAAAACCCGCTTGCGGCTGTGCAGATGGGCCTGATCTATGTGAATCCGGAAGGCCCGAACGGCAAGCCGGACCCGATGGCATCAGCACGCGATATCCGCGAGACATTTGCCCGCATGGCCATGAATGATGAAGAGACTGTGGCGCTGGTCGCTGGTGGTCATACTTTTGGCAAGACACACGGTGCCGGTGATCCCGGCCTTGTCGGGCCAGAGCCGGAAGGCGCGAGCATTCAGGAACAGGGGCTTGGCTGGCGCAATGATTTTGGCACCGGCAAGGGTGTTCACACGACAACAAGTGGCCTTGAAGGCGCATGGACACCAAATCCGATCAAATGGGACAACGGCTATTTCGATATGCTGTTTGGCTATGAGTGGGAACTGACCAAGAGTCCGGCCGGTGCGGCCCAGTGGACGCCGACCGACGCGACGGCTGGTGATCTGGTGCCTGATGCGCATGATCCGGACCGTCGGCATGCACCGATGATGGCAACCACCGACATCGCAATGCGGACTGATCCCTCATATCTGGAGATCTCGCGCCGGTTCCATGAGAATATGGACGAGTTCGCCGATGCGTTTGCACGCGCCTGGTTCAAGCTGACACACCGCGATATGGGACCAAAGGCNCGCTATGTGGGCGNNGAGGTGCCAGCTGAAGACCTGATCTGGCAGGATCCGATCCCGACGCCTGATCATGCGATGATTGACGATGCTGATGTTGCNTCGCTGAAANGCACAATCATGGCCACCGGCCTGTCCGTATCCGAGCTTGTCGGNGCGGCCTGGGCGTCTGCTGCGACCTATCGCGGTTCGGACAAGCGTGGCGGTGCCAATGGTGCCCGCCTGCGCCTGACCCCGCAACGCGAATGGGAGGTCAATCAGCCAGCCCAGTTGGGCAAGGTGCTGGACGCGCTTGAGGGTGTGCAGTCGACATTCAATGCANCCCAGTCGGGTGGCAAGCAGNTGTCCATGGCTGATCTGATCGTTCTGGGCGGCGCTGCCGCGATNGAAGAGGCAGCCAGGCGTGCCGGCCATGATGTGAGCGTTCCGTTCACTGCTGGCCGCGGTGACGCGATGCAGGANCAGACCGACATAGAGAGCTTTGCCGTGCTGGAGCCGATGGCTGACGGTTTCCGCAACTATCTGAAGTCGGACTTTGTTGTGTCTGCCGAGGAGCTGCTTCTCGACAAGGCGCATCTGATGACCCTGACGGCACCGGAAATGACCGCGCTGGTTGGCGGCATGCGTGTGCTGAATGCGAATACCGACGGGGCGCAGCATGGTGTCTTCACCGACCGTCCGGAAAGNCTGACGAATGACTTTTTCGTGAACCTTCTGGATATGGCTACCGAGTGGAAGCCCGTGTCCGAGGCCGAGGATGTCTTTGAAGGTACCGATCGCACCAGTGGTGACGTGAAGTGGACAGGCACACGCGTTGATCTGATCTTCGGGTCNAACTCGCAGCTGCGTGCCCTTGCCGAGGTCTATGCCGGTAATGGTGCAGAAGGCCACTTNGTCAGCGATTTTGTTGCTGCCTGGACAAAGNTTATGGACCTTGACCGGTTCGATCTCGCCTGATTGACCAGTNCCTGATTGACCGGNAACGGCAANCGNATATGACAACGCCCCGGCTGAAAGGTCGGGGCGGTTTCTTTGGGTTCTATTTCAGGACTTCGCCCTCAAGCAGGCCCCACAAGGCGGTGCGTGACATCCAGCCGCGCATNTCACCCGATGCTACCTTGCACCATTGTGTCGGGCATGACTGCAGTTCCAGCAGCGCGTCACGTTCGGCAACAGCCACCAGCGGCGATTCATCGCTTGGCCGCGAATAGATGCGGGCCGAACCGTTGGTAACCAGCGCAAACCGGCGCAGCGACACAACCGACTGATGCATCCAGCCGGTATCGCCCTTGTGATCGACGACCTTGCGCCAGACCTCGAATTCGGCCTCGACCCGCAGCGGCAGACCCATGCGGCGATAATGCCAGATCACCGGATATTCCAGACCAGGACCGGCACGCATATTCACCTCGTCCGACTTCAGCGTGACAAAACGGGGCACTTTCAGGCCGCTGCCGCGCACGGTCAGACGTGTCTCTTGCGAATCTGTTGCTGCCTGTGCCGCACTGTTCCAGCCACTGACAGGAACAGACATCGTTGCCAGCAACACGGAAAGCAGACACAGCGCAGACAGGCGCAGGCCGTGATGCAGGCTCAGTTCACGACAGGGGCGCAGATCAAAAATACGGCGCATATCAAAATTTTTTTTCATCTGGCCTTCATTCTGATAACATGCACACACGGTGCAGGGCTGTGTAACCGGGTCACTGGTTAAGTCTGGTTGGCAGATTATTATGTTTTTCCGGTCGGCGCCAGAGATGGCTTGCGGCAGCCTTATCGAAGAGTGGGCAAATGAACCAAAAAAAGCCTGTCGTCTTTCTTACACGGCGACTACCGGAATCGACCGAAACGCGCATGCGTGAACTTTTTGATGCGCATCTTCGTGATCGTGACACACCGCTCAGCCATGAGGAATTATGCGCGGCGGTCCAGAGCGCTGATGTGCTGGTGCCGACGGTCACCGACCGGATTGACGCGGCGGTGATCGCCGCTGCCGGTGACCAGTTGAAGCTGATTGCGTCTTTTGGGACGGGTGTTGATCATATCGATCTGGCGGCGGCCAAGGCGCGCGGCATCACGGTTACCAACACGCCCGGCGTGCTGACCGANGATACAGCCGATGTGGCGATGGCGTTGATGCTGGCCGTGCCGCGGCGGATCGCCGAAGGTGATAAGGTGGCGCGTTCAGGTGAATGGACGGGCTGGTCGCCGACCGGCATGCTGGGCCACCGGATCAATGGCAAGCGGCTTGGTATTATCGGCATGGGGCGGATTGGCACTGCGGTGGCNCGCCGCGCCCGCGGATTCGGACTGAGCATCCATTATCACAATCGCAAGCCGGTTCATCCCGAGACCGAGGCCGAACTGGAAGCAACATATTGGGATTCGCTGGACCAGATGCTGGGACGTGTGGATATCGTTTCGGTAAATTGCCCGCATACCCCGGCGACCAATCACCTGCTGACGCGCCGCCTGCTGTCAATGATGCAGCCCTCTGCCTATCTGGTGAATACATCACGCGGTGAAGTGATTGACGAGGCGGCGCTTGCCGACCTTCTGGCCAGCCGCCAGATTGCCGGTGCCGGGCTTGATGTTTATGAGGACGAGCCGCGNATCACCACCGCGCTGGTCGGCCTGCCCAATGTTGTGCTGCTGCCGCATATCGGTTCAGCGACNATCGAAGGCCGGCTGGAGATGGGCGACAAGGTGATCATCAATATCCAGACATTCTGGGATGGGCATACACCGCGCGACCGGGTGATCGAGGCAATGCTCTAGGGCGTTTCAGGCCCCCTGTCACATATACGTACTGTTATTTACGCCTTGTTGTTTAGGTACTGTCTGTCTGGTTTTCTGACCGGCTGTCTGGCCCGCATACGGCACAATCGGCACGGCGCTGTGTTGCGATATCCATGAAAGACCCGTGCCGGCCATCAAACAGCAGCATGTGCCCGGTCAGGCTTGTGCCAAGGCCAAGCAGAAGCTTTACCGCCTCAAGCGCCTGCATGGCACCGATCACNCCTGTTACCGGCCCCAGAATGCCAGCCTCTGAACAGCCCGGGGCAAGNGCGGCATCCGGTGCATCAGGAAAGACACAGCGATAGCATGGCGTGTCGCGATACCCGTCAACCCCGCTCTGGAACACAGCAAGCTGGCCTTCGGTGCGCACCGCGCCGCCAAATATCAGCGGACGCCCCGTCCGGTGTGCTGTCGCCCCCAGCAGATANCGNGTATCGGCATTGTCCGAGCAATCAACCACCAGATCATGGGCGCCGACCAGCGCNTCGGCATTGCTGCCNGTCAGGCGCGCCTGTACCGGTTCCACCGTCATGCCCGGGTTCAGCGCAGACATCATGCGGGCGGCCTGCACCACCTTGGCGGTGCCGATGCTGTCGGTGGTATGCAGGATCTGGCGGTTGAGATTGCTGATCTCGACATGCTCATCATCAACAAGGCTGACATGGCCGACACCGGCAGCCGCCAGATAGAACCCGGCGGGCGAGCCAAGGCCACCAGCCCCGACAAGAAGAACGCGCGCTGCNAGCAGGCGTTCCTGCCCCTCTTCGCCAATGTCCGGCATGATCGCCTGTCTGGCATAGCGTTCAAGATCGGTATCNCTGAGCATTGATCAGACCCCGGTTGACCCGAAGCCGCCATCACCGCGCGCCGTTTCCGGCAGCGTGTCGACAGGCTCCAGCACCGCCTGCATGACCGGCGCTGCCACCATCTGGGCAATACGCATGCCACGGGAAACAACAAAATCGGATGTGCCAAGATTGATCAGGATCACCTTCACCTCGCCGCGGTAATCACTGTCGATGGTGCCGGGGGCATTGGCCACCGTTACCCCATGCGACAGGGCAAGGCCGGATCGGGGACGAATCTGCACCTCATGCCCGGGTGCAATGGCCATGGCAAAACCGGTTGGCACAGCGTGGTGCGCGCCAGCGGCCAGAACAAGTTCTTCGGTAACAGCAGCGCACAAATCCATGCCGGCAGCGCCATTGGTGGCATAGGCTGGCAGCGGCAGGCCTTCGGCATGCGGCAGCTGCATGATCTGGATCACTGGACCGGTCATCCGAAATGTGCCTCGATACGGTCTGCCAGCCTTTCGGCAAGCGCTATCTTCGGCATCTGCGGCCAGTCTTCACAGCTGTTCCCGGCCAGCAGCAACGCGCCGTTGCTGTCACTGTCGAACACGCTGCTGCCATCGGCGCGGGTGACGGCATTGGCCAGAATCCAGTCACAGCCCTTGCGCGCCCGCTTGGCGGCGGCATTTGCCTGCAGGTTTTCGGATTCGGCAGCAAAGCCTATGACCAGCTGCGGCCGTTTCTTGTGGGCTGACAGGCTTGCCAGGATATCGGGATTTTCTACAAGCTCGATCCGGGGAGGGCCCGCATGATCTTTCTTCAGCTTGCCGGATGTGTCTCCGGCCACATGCCAGTCTGCCACCGCCGCAGCGCAGATCGCAATATCGGCAGGCAGGGCTGCCATGCAGGCATCCATCATCTCGCGTGCGCTTTCAACAGCGACATGCGTGACATGCGGGGGATGCGGCAGGGAGACAGGACCGCTGACAAGAGTGACCTTCGCCCCGCGCGCCGCCAACGCAGCGGCAATGGCATGACCCTGCTTTCCCGATGACCGGTTGGCGATGAAGCGCACCGAATCAATCGGCTCTATCGTCGGTCCCGAGGTGACAATCGCATGGTGGCCAGCCAGTGCCTTATGGCGGCCCGCCAGCTTTGCCACGACCGCATCCACAATCCCGTCAGTCGGGCTGAGCCGTCCGGTTCCTTCTTCACCGCAGGCCATGCCGCCATCGTCAGGGCCGATCATGTCGATCCCGCGGGCCACCAGTACGGCGTGATTTTCCTGGGTTGCCGGGTGGCCCCACATCGCCTGATTCATGGCCGGGGCCATCATAACCGGCGCGGTGGTGGCCAGCAGGATGGTTGTTGCAAGATCATCGGCAAGGCCGTTGGCTGTGCGGGCCATCAGATTGGCCGTTGCCGGCACCACCAGTACCAGATCGGTCTGCCGGGCCAGCTGGATATGTCCCATCTCCGCTTCGTCGGTCAGTGAAAAGAGATCAGTATAGGCTTTCTGACCGGTCAGGGCTGCAAGACTGAGCGGGGTGACAAATTCGCTGGCGGATCTGGTCATCACGCCCGTTACAGCGATATCGTGATCCTGCAGGCGGCGGGCAACCCCCAGCGCCTTGTATGCCGCTATGCCGCCACCGACAATCAGCAGGACGCGCGCCTGTCCGGTGCCAGATGATCTGTGCGTGTCAAGCAACGCACTGCCGGTTGCCCCATTCGCGATCTGCCTGTTTCCGGCCATATGCGGATTGTCCAGAGGAACAGACGCAGCCGCCGGAACGCGCTGGCCGATAATTTCAAGGCATGTCGGATCAACGGTAAAACCACGGGCGCGCAAAGCCGCACAGACCGGGCCAACCGCCCGCTGTGGCAGTTCATCGCGTGCCAGATAATTGCTGACAGCACTGGCCCCGACACTAAGAAGTGCCTGCAGCTGCGCCCGCCCACCCAGCGCGGTGATAATGGTCTGAACATCATGTTTTTTCATGAAATCACCAATGCTTGAACATCTGTGAATTTATGTGAAAAAACTGAGAAGTGCAAGTGCCAGTGCGAGACAGGACAAGGCAAGGGGCAGAAACGGGCGCGACACAGGTTCGGATGCCGGCTGTCCTTCTTCTAGTGTGGCCAAAATGCGCGGGAGGCGCGCCGCCACGGACAACGCCTCTTCCAGAACGGCTTCGGCGCGGCGGGTAAA
>NYTO01000021.1 GCA_002683535.1 SAR116 cluster bacterium | reverse complement strand
GGCTATCGATGCGTTACCCCCTGCGCCACAAGCTGCCTGCCCTTCTGGCAGCGCTTGCCGTTATTCTGACCCTTGGCACGACCAGCCCCGCCACAGCCGATCAGAATGACCCGCGGCTCGACACCCTGTTTGATGCCTTGCAGCGCACAACAAGTGATCGTGAAGTCCAGCAATTGACCCGTCATATCTGGGACCGCTGGACAGCGTTTGAAAATGACAGCGATACCTACAAGATGATGATGCAGGGTATGGCCTTGATGGATCAGGGGCAGTTGTCACATGCCGAGACGGTTTTTTCGGCAATAATCGATGATCATCCAGACTATGCCGAAGCATGGAACAAGCGGGCAACGGTGCGCTTTATGCGCGGTGATGATTATGGCTCTCGCCGTGATATCGCCGAAGTGATCGACCGCGAGCCCCGGCATTTCGGTGCCTTGTCGGGGCTTGGCATGATCCATATCCGCAACGGCAATCTGCAGGGGGCCCTGCAGGCCTTTGAAGCGGCCTTGCGTGTCAATCCGCATCTGGCCAATGCGCAGGACATGATCACACGTCTGCGCCAGGAATTGCGCGGCCAGTCTCTCTAGCACATCCAGTCTCTCCAGCGCATCCACGTGCCATCACATCTGTGAACATCGCGCACCCACCGCATTGACTTTAAATGGGCCACACCTAGAGTATGAGCGGATTCCCTGCTTGTGACAGTCTGGTATTGGCCGTGACCCTCGTTCTTGAAACACCCAACTCGGATATTCACGAATGTCCTGCCTGCCGGGCACAATGTGCTGTCGACAGATCGGCGATGAATACCGCTGCACGCGACAGCCAGCAGGTGCGTATAGCCTGCCACAAATGTGACATGCTGTTCATGCCGTTAAAAGAAGATGCCGGGCGCGGCTTGGCAGCTTCATCTGCCACTGACAACGACAGAATTCAGTCCGCACCAGCAGCTGCCGCCGATGCCGGCCAGACGGAAAACACGCTGGCTGACGACAGTCTGCGCTATGGAAAATGTCCAAAATGCACCGGCACCTTTCTGATGCCGACAACACCCGTCGCCGAGGATATTCTGGTTGAATGTCCGCATTGCAGCCGCAAGATGCCTCCGCTTGCGATCATGCGGATCGATGCGCGCACCGATATCGCCATGTCTGGCAATCCCCAGGCACATGCACGGCCGGCCCGCCGCCACACCGGCATAGTGAAATATGCAGCTGTCCTGCTGCTGGGAGGCGGTATCATCGCGGCATTGCCGGCGATGGTCATTCTGGGAATGACACCGGGTGCCAGCATGTTTGAAAGCACGGCGGCGGCTGTTCCGCATTTTGCCGTCAGCAACGCCAGCTTCAGACCGGTCAGCGACACCAATGGCAGCGGCGTCATCGTCACTGTCAATCTGGCCAATCTTGGTACCGCCGAGGGCACACCGCAGACCGTATATGTCAGCCTTCTGGATGCCGATGGCAAGGAAATCACCCGCCGGCAGATTGCCCGCTTCGCGGCACCGATGGCAGCTGGTGAAACCCAGGCACTGGTCGCCCGCTTCACATCTCCGGCCACGCCCGTCGCCGACATAAAGGTGTCGCTGCAGTCACGTTAGGCGNGTCAGGNGTGTTTCGGAATGATCTCGTNNCCCGGCTCTTCAGGTTCATCATCGACCATTTCGNACGGAAAACCNGGTGCCTGAATATCCAGACCGGTCNCATCCTCAAGNCGCTTGATAATATTTGGAGACCATTCACGTGGACCAAACCGCGCCGCNCCGTCNTTGAAAATCTCGATCAGNTTTGGTNAGATTTCCAGCGGCACACCGGCGCGTTCAGCCAATTCCTGAAACAGGCTGATATCCTTGATCACCAGATCCATCGTAAAATTGATGTCGCGNCTGCCATTCANAATCACCTGGCTTTCCGTCTCATGCACNAATGAATTGCCTGACGAAATGCGGATGGCCTCATAGGTTGTGCCCAGATCAAGGCCACTTGCCTTGCAGGTGACCAGCGCCTCACTCAGCGTGACAAGATTGGCTGTCGCCAGATAATTTGTCATGACCTTCAACTTGGATGCCGTGCCCAGCGGGCCGGTATGCAAAACGCGTCGCCCCAGAATTGTCAGCACTGGCANCATACGCTCGAAGACGTCGCGCTCACACCCNGCAAAGATTGCAATATTGCCCGTGGCAGCNCGATGACAACCACCCGATACAGGGCAATCAACAGCCGCAGCCCCTTTTTCTGTGACAAGGGCAGCCAGACGCGTCACCTCGGCCTCGTCGGTGGTGCTCATCTCTGCCCAGATCTTGCCTTCCGACAGACCAGCAAGAACNCCATCATCGGCTTCCATAACCGCGGCACTGGCAGCTGGNGAAGGAAGNCAGGTAATGATGATATCGCAGGCGCGTGCCATCTCGGCAGGGGACTCNGCAAAGCTGGCCCCGTCATNCAGAAAGGGCTGCGCCACCGCGCGGTCCAGATCGCGCACAACAAGATCAACNCCATTGCGTATCAGACTGCCGGCAAGCTTGCCGCCAACATTGCCAAGACCGATAAAGCCCACTCTTGTCATCAGACTGTCCCCCTGTCCGTAAAGGCGGCAGCACCGCCTGACTCAACTTTTCGACAGANAGTTGAACAGCCGTATACCGAAAAAAGCAATNCCAAAAAACCGCGGCAGNCCCGTTCTCTCTACAGCGTGATTACGCGCAGTGAATTGGTGGTGCCAGCGATACCAAACGGCATGCCGGCAACGGTCACGACAGGTGCCCCGCGCGGTGCCAGTTCGCGTAATGTCACCAGACTTGATGCCTCATCAATGGCGGCTTCAAAATCACCTGTCACAGTGCTTGGCAGGGTCTCGACACCCCACAGGACAGACAGCTTGCGCCGCACCGACAGAAATGGTGACAGAACCACAATTCTGGTGACCGGCCGTTCGCGGGCGATCCGCACCGCCGTATTGCCCGATGTCGAGAATGCCAGAATCAGCCCGGCCTCGACCGTTTCGGCCAACGATACACTTGCCAGGGCAACAGCGTGATACAGAGATGGTTCGGTTGGCAGGCGCGGCGGTCCGTCTTCAGGATGTGCCGCGATATGTGCCTCTGCCGCGCAGACGATGCGCGCCATCATTTCCACCGACTTCAGCGGATAGNCACCAATGGCGCTTTCTGCCGACAGCATGACCGCATCCGCGCCGTCAAACACCGCNCCNGCCACATCGGATGCNTCGGCCCGCGTCGGTGTGGGGCTGCTNATCATCGATTCCAGCATCTGTGTGGCAACAACAACAGGTTTGCCGACAAGCCTGCATTCGGCGATGATCTGCTTTTGCCAGCCGGGCACTTCTTCCGNGGGCANTTCAACACCCAGATCACCGCGCGCCACCATCACGCCATCGGACGCCGATACGATATCGGCCAGTTCTGCCAGTGCCGACGGCTTTTCGATCTTGGCAATCAGGGCTGCGCGGTCACCGATCATCGCCTTGGCATCTATAATGTCACGCGCGCGCTGCACGAATGACAGCGCCACCCAGTCAACACCCTGCGACAGNGCATATTCNAGNTCGGCGATGTCNTTTTCGGTCAGCGGCTTGCTGTCCAGCACCAGATCGGGAAGGTTCACGCCCTTGCGTGACGACACCGGCCCGCCAACAATGACCTCGGCATCAAAGCTGTCACCACTGATCGATGTCACCTTTGCCATCAGCCGGCCATCATCAATCAGCAGACGCGCGCCCGGTTGCAGGGCCGCAAAAATATCAGGATGCGGCAGCCCGATCCGCGTNGCATCGCCAGCCGCCTCTGACTGGTCAAAGCGGATTGTCTGGCCGGCGGTCAGCACGGTGCCATCCGCCACAGCGCCGATCCGGTGTTTTGGTCCCTGAAGATCGGCCAGAATACAGGTGGCGCGTCCGGTTTCTTCTTCCATCGCGCGGATCAGCCGGATGCGCTCGCCCTGCTCGGCCTGCGTCCCATGCGAGAAATTCAGCCGAAACACATCGGCACCCGCATCAAACAGGGCACGCAGCATGTCGGCGTCACTGCTGGCGCCTCCAAGGGTGGCCACAATCTTGGTTGCGCGATGACGGCTGGATGAAGACATGACGGCATTCCCTGACAAAAATTCGAGCAGCCATGCGGTTACTGACACCGCAAGGTCGTGCTACGACGAAAGTGGCGCGATTGTATGGCCCATCGAAAGAAACGCAAGGGCAGATCAGCCACCAGGCCGGATAAACCGCCAGGCCGGATAAACCGCGCGGAACGAAAACACCCCGATTGCAACAAGACCGGTTTCAAGCGCCCGGCTTGCACGAGACAATTAACACCCGCACAATATTTTGCCGGAACCATATTTTAGTGCTACCTGTTCTGCAAAATTACGGTCCTGCAAAATTACGGTTTCCCGAACAGCATAACCTGACCCCCGCACCTGCCTTGCAGGTTCAACCACTATCCCGCCAGAGCGTCTTCACATGACAACCTTTATCGCTACTTTTGGTACGGCCTTCATGCTTGGCCTTGTCTTCAGTGCTGCGCCGGGTCCAATTTTTGCCGAATCCATCCGGCGTGGCCTGACCGGTGGCTTTGATGAGGCATTGCGGGTCCAGCTTGGTTCACTGGTTGGTGATGCTACATGGGCCATCCTTGGTCTTGCCGGTGTCGGAATCCTGCTGCAGACCGACATGCTGAAAATTCCGATCGGACTGGCCGGGGCCGGATATCTGGGTTGGCTGGCATGGGATTCATGGCGCGAAGCCGATATATCCCGCCACCCCGCCACCCAGCAGCCAGAAGACGCCAAGGATTCAGCCGCCAAAGGGTCAGACACCAGGATTGCCGGCGGCGCGTTTCGTTCAGGTATGGTGCTGTCACTGTCCAACCCGCAGAATGTCGCCTTCTGGGCAGCACTTGGCAGCGCCTTTGGCTCGCTTGGCATCGATACGCCNACGGCGACAGATTATTCCGTATTCTTCGGCGGCTTCATGGTGGCGTCAGTGGCCTGGTGTTATTTCTGCGCCGCCGTGATCAGCCGCCTGTTTGGCGGGCGCAATGCCGCCTGGCATGTCTGGACCTACCGGATTTGTGCGCTGGCGTTTGCCTATCTGGCATGTGGTACTGCCTGGGAAGCCCTGCGCCTGCTGCTGGGCTGACATACCCCCCATAACCATGTGGCTACTCNANCNTGNGGCTACTCTTCGGCGCGGGTCGACCAGTATTCACNGCCATAGTCATGAAAGATTTCCTCGCCAGCCTTGATGTCGCGGTCGGCATAAAACCGCAGGAACCGGTTATCTGTCTCATCGACTTCCCAGCTGGCATTGGCTTGGTCGCTGTGGTTGTAGAGCATGCCGCATCCCATCACGACAAGATAGTCGGTTGCCGCATCGGGGCTGGTGAACAGATAATCATTCAGCCGGTTTTCTTCCTGCAGATCATCATCATCGATGACAATATAGGCACAGCGCTCAAGCGTGTCTCCGGCGGCAAGATCGACTGCGGCAAACACCCCCAGGCCATGCACTGAAGATTCCTTGACGATGATATTCATTTGACCCCCCCACTTGTCACCATGCCATGGCTGCTGACAGACGATCGCCGACAAGCCACGGCGCAGATGTATCTGATTTCAGACGGGCGTGCCAGCCATCTTGCGCAGACGTTACTGGCGCTGTTCGCGCATCGCGGTGATAATCCCGGCCACCGCAATCATCGCCATGCCACCCCCGGCCAGCGGCGTCGGCCATTCATCGAAAAACAGTCGGCCCCACAACGCAACAAACAGAAGATAGGTGAAATCCAGCGGGGCAAGCCGGCTGCTGTCTGCCGTCTGATAGGCACGGCTGATACAGATATTGCCTGCAATATTAAGGCAGGACAGGCCAAGAAACGTCACCAGCAGAACCATCGTCAGGCTTGGCCAGCTGACCAGCAAAAACGGCAGCTCAGCCCGCAAATCACTGCTGATCGGCAAGATTGCGGTAACCGCCGCACCCACCAAACCGGAACAAAGGAACATCAGGGATACAATGAATACCAGTGCCAGCGGGCTTTCCTGACGGCAATAGCGGCGCAGGATCAGGATGTTCCAGGCATAGAAAAACCCGGCCATGACCGGCACTGCCTGATACAGGCTGAACGCATCGCCAAACGGGTTCAGCACCAGAAGACAGCCCGCCGCACCAAGACACAGGGCAAAAATGCGCCAGATGCCGATACGCTCGCCCAGAAACGGGCCAGCCAGCAGGCTGACAAACAGCGGATAGGTATACAGGCCGGTCGCCATCTGTGCGACCGAGATTTTCTGCGATACGCCAAAGAAACAGACCATGCAGAGGGTCAATGCAAGGCCGCGCGCAAGGGCTGGCAGCGGCCGGCCAGGCCAGGCCAGGCGTACCCCGCCGCTGATATAGGCGATGCCGAGAATCATCGACAGATTGAAGGCTGACCTTACAGATTGCAGCTGCCAGAAGCTGGTATCGGCAGCCGTCTGCTTGACCAGCATATCTTGAAGAGACAGCACCAGCACGCCTGCCAGCAACAGGCCGAACGCCATCAACGGGCGGTCCTGCCGCGGCCCTTCCAGAATTAATGCCTTGATCACACCGGCACCTGATTGCTGATTACCTGTCTGTTGGTCATTTGCCCGAATGGACATCCAAGCCGCAAGCCTAGTGCCGGATCATTGCACTGGCGATGAAAATCGACCCGCCAGACATCTGCCTTGTTGAACTGTCCTGTCAGCCCGCCTTGCCAGAATGCCCGGGGCCAGAATGCCCGTTCAGTTGGGATCAGGCACCCGCCGCAGATAGGGCTTTACCGTTTCCCACCCGTCGGGAAACAGGGTTTTTGCCTCGGTACCTGATACTGCCGGCAGAATGATCACGTCCTCGCCGGGCTGCCAGTCAGCCGGCGTGGCCACCTTGTAGGCACCGGTCAGCTGCATCGAATCAATGGAACGGATCAGCTCGGCGAAATTGCGGCCCGTCGACATCGGATAGGCAAAGTGCAGCCTGATCCGCTTGTCAGGATCGATCACAAACACCGTGCGCACCGTGGCATTGTCAGCCGCACTGCGGCCCTCGGGCCCGACAGCCTCTTTGGCTGGCAGCATGTTGTAAAGCTTGGCCACGGACAGATCATTATCGGCAATAAGCGGATAGTCGGGCAGATGTCCGGTAACGTCCTTTATATCGGCAAGCCAGCGCTCATGATCGTTAACCGGATCAACCGACAGGCCGATAACCTTTACATCGCGTTTGGCGAATTCATGTTTAAGCCCGGCCAGCGCGCCAAGCTCGGTTGTACAGACGGGCGTGAAATCCTTGGGATGGGAAAACAATACCCCCCAGCTGGTGCCCAGCCATTTGTGAAAACTGATTTCGCCGCGGGTGGTCTGCGCGGTGAAGTCAGGCGCGATATCATTGATGCGAAGCGCCATTATTTTCTCCTCCTGTATCATCCCCTGCCTGTGTCATCTCCTGTGGCGGGGACGATCTCATCTGTTGCGGATGGCTCTCTGTTACAGATAGGCAGTCCCTAGCAGGCCGGGAACCGGTCTGCCGATCACATTCGCTTGAACAGCGGAAACTTACCCCAAAACAGGTTTCGNGCTTTGCATCATTGCCAAGGCTGGCNGCAATCACGCAAATCCATTCCNGACCTGCGCCCNTATCATGCGGCANCAATCGGGCTTTAACTTCAGTTTCTTCTNATTTTCGAATGCAGGACAGCGCACTGTATGTCACAGTAATCACACTATCAAACCGATCCCCACACTGCACCGGTGCAACACGGAAGAGGCCATAGTGGAACCGAAACTTATCAGCTACATCACTTCGAAATTCGGCAGCAAGAGCGACATGATGTATGCCGAAAGTCTGTGGAATGACATCATCAGTGACATGCTGCCGCGCTTCAAAGAGGCTGGCGCGTTGCGCCAGGTGGTCACGCAAGTGTGGAACCAGGAAGGCAGCTTCATTCTGGGCAATCTGTGGGAATATACAGATGAAAAGGCCTTTATCGCCTGTCAGGAACTGTTCCGCGAGGCCGAGGCGGAAATGTCCAGACGCGCCGACATCGCCAACATCATCACGCCGTCACGCGGTGTCATCCTGCGGGATGTGCATCTGTAAACCGGTCACGATGACGATTTCTGTTCACCCAGCTCGCGGCCCCGATATGCGGTGCCCTTTTTCAGGAGACCAGCATGACAGACCTTACCCTTGTTTATATGAAGATGCGCGCCCTTGGCGAAGCCCCGCAGATGCTGATGCATCATGCAGGATTGCCCTACAGCTATCGCATGGCGTGGGACCATTTTGGCATGCCATGGCCCGAGGCCAAGCCTCAGGTGCCGTTCCGCCAGTTGCCAATGCTGGTTGTCGATGACGTTCACCAGATTGCGCAAAGCGGGTCGATCATGCGCTTTCTGGCTGCATATGCCGGCATGACGCTGGCAGACCCGGTCAAGGCAGCGCAGGTTGATTCGATTTTCGAAGCCACACAGGAATTGTTCGCGCCGCTCAATCCGACCGTCAATTTTGCCGTCGGCGATGATTTTCAGACAAAGCGTACGGCCATTCTTGGCATGCTGGGCCCCCGCATGGGTGACTTTGACCGGATTATCGAAGGATCCGGCGGGCCGTTTCTGACTGGCGATGCCCCCACCTACTGTGATTTCGGGTTGTTCCATCATCTTGATCTGGCCCACCTCCTTGATGCCCAGCTGTTGGCCAAACTTCCGCGCCTTTCTGCCTTTATGGAGACGATGCGCAGCGTCAAGGGCATGCAGGACTATCTGCAGGGTCGGCCTGAATTGATTGAAGTGGGCGTCAAACCCCAGCTCGTCATCGGTGGCAAGGCGGTTGCAACGGGCATGATGGCAGATTAGCGTTGCCACAGGCATCGGCGGTGCAGATGGTACCGCCTGAATGCTGGAACCTGCCGAAGACCGGAAAGCTGAATGACCAGCATCGCCATCCTCGACCTGACCACGCATCCTGAATCCCTGCTGACAGGCTCGGAGCGGGTGTGGCAAAGCATTTCCGGCTGGCTGTCCCCGGCCTTTCCCGACGCAGATATGCTGCCTTTCGATATTGCCGAAGGGGCGATGCCATTGCCGCAGGCGGGTGATTTTGACGGGCTGATTGTCAGCGGATCAGAATTTGGTGTGTATGACAACACAGACTGGATGGCACCGCTGCGTCGTCTGCTGCTGGACACACGTGCCGCTGGCAAACCTCTGTTCGGCATCTGCTTTGGACACCAGATCATGGCCGATACCTTTGGCGGGCGCGCAGAAAAGGCACCCGTCGGCAGGGTTGTCGGCGCGCGGACATTCCAGCGNGNNCCANTCCAGNNCGACCCAANCNNATCCGGGCCAANCNAATCCGGNCCGAAAAATTTCACGGCGCATGTCTGGCATCAGGACCAGGTNACAGGGGTGCCGCCGGGCGCACGGGTCATCGCGCATGCCGAATATTGCCCGGTGGCCGCGCTTGACTATGATTTTGCCGCGCGGTCAGTTCAATATCACCCNGAATATGATGCCGCCCATCTGCAGGATCTGTTNNCCCGCGGACGCGANATCTTTCTTGACGGNGANACGGCNGACAGGGCAACGGCCGAAATCGTGGCCGCCGATGTGCCACGTGATCTTGATGCCACAGCGACNGCGGCTTTCTTCCGGCAGGCGCTTTCGGCCAAAACCTGATATAGACCGGCTGACAATCTAATCCCGTTTGCTCCGGCAGGCACATGCGCTATTCTCGGACGCGTGACGCGCACATCAAGTCAAAGGCCTCCATCATGGGTGATTTTTCTCTTCCCGATAACACGCACACTGTCGTTCTGGGTATGGGCGATCTGAATGGCATCATGCGCGGCAAACGCATTCCTGCCAGCCGCTGGCAGGCCACCTGCAAGACCGGCAATGCCTGCTGCCTGTCCCTGTTCACAATGGATATGACCTGTGATGTCTGGGATACGCCGCTGGTCAATTTTGACAACGGCTTTCCTGATTTTCATATCATGCCGGCGACACAGCCCGTGCCGATCCCGTGGGANCCCGGGGTGGCGATGTGCTTTGGCACCGGGCTTGGCATGGACCACAAGCCGGTGCCGATTGACCCGCGTCAGGCGCTTGTCCGTCAGGTTGAGCGCGCTGCCACCATGGGTATTGATGTGCAGGCAGGGACCGAACTGGAATTCTATCTGCTTGATCCGNAAACGGGCCGTCCCCGNGATATCGGCAATGACTGCTACGGGCTGGAACGCGCCGCCGAGCTGGAGCATGTATTGGGTCCAATCCGCCAGCAGATCGAAGCCATGGGCATCCCGATCGAACAGTCGAACCCGGAATATGCCCCCGGCCAGGTAGAGGTAAATATGCGCTATGACAGTGCGCTGCTCGCCGCTGACCGGGTGGTGATGTTCCGCTCGCTTGTCAAACAGCTGGCAACACGGCATGGCTATATCGCCAGCTTCATGGCGAAACCCTTCATCGATCTGGGCGGCAACGGCTTTCACGTGCATTACTCGCTATGGTCGGACGGCCAGAATGCCATTTCAGATGACGGCACACTGAACACGACTGGCCGGCACTTTCTGGGTGGGCTGCAAAAGCGCATGGTTGAGGCATCGATCTGCGGCGCGGCGAATGTCAACGCCTATCGCCGCCGCGTTGCCTACAGCTTCTGCCCGACCACCGCCAGCTGGGGCATGGACAACCGGACAGTCGGCCTGCGTGTGATTGAAGGCAGCCCCGAGGCAACACGCATCGAAAAGCGTGATGCCGGTGCCGACTGCAATCCCTATCTGCTGCTGGCAAGCGATATCGCCGCCGGGCTGGATGGNATTGAACACCAGATCGACCCCTCGCCGATGACCAGCGGTGATGCCTACAAGAANAGCCATGATGCGGCGTTGCCCACCGACCTTGATACCGCGATCCGGTTGGCACGGGAATCCGGCTGGCTGGCATCGGTTCTGGGCGANTCCCAGCTTGAGGTCTGGCTGCAACAGGCCGAACGCGAAGCCGGGTTTTTCCGTGCGCAGGTCACGCCATTTGAAACTGATCGGTATCTGCGGCGCTTCTGACCCGGTGGCTGGTTCGCCAAATCGTGAAACTGCATCTCTGGAATTGTGGCGCGCAGTGGCCTATATCTTGCGTCGAGACACCCAGAACACCACGCGGAGGCGATACCGTGAAAATCACGCGCAAGGTCAAATCTATCCTCGACAATTATGATTCCGACAGCCCGGGGGTAAAGGCCAATCTGGCGCGCATCCTCATGCAAGGCCGTCTTGGTGGCACTGGCAAGCTTGTGATCCTGCCGGTGGACCAGGGCTTTGAGCATGGTCCGGCGCGCAGTTTTGCCGTCAATCCCGACGCCTATGACCCGCATTACCATTATCAGCTTGCCATCGATGCGGGCCTGTCTGCCTATGCCGCCCCGCTTGGCATGATAGAGGCAGGCGCCAACAGGTTTGCCGGCCAGATCCCGACCATCATGAAGGTCAATTCATCAAACTCGCTGGCGGCCGGGGGCAGCGCACCGACACAAGCCATCACCGGTTCGGTGTCAGAGGCATTGCGT
Source organism: SAR116 cluster bacterium (assembly GCA_002683535.1). Taxonomy (GTDB): domain Bacteria; phylum Pseudomonadota; class Alphaproteobacteria; order Puniceispirillales; family Puniceispirillaceae; genus UBA8309. The sequence continues at coordinate 57 of NYTO01000021.1, read as the reverse complement.
CTTGGCTGCAGCGCCATCGGCTTTACCATCTATCCCGGATCGGATGCCGCCTTTGAC